>PAYW01000010.1 GCA_002715425.1 Actinomycetota bacterium
CCACTCTTTTTGGGAGGAAAAATGACAGAAATACGAATCTGCCACCTCTACCCAAAGGAAATGAACATCTACGGCGACCGTGGAAATATAGCTGTTATACAGAAGCGACTTGAATGGCGAGGGTACTCATCCTCGATAACTCCAATAAGCACTGGAGATGACTTCACTCCCACCAACTTCGATCTTTGCTACCTAGGAGGTGGCCAAGATAGAGATCAAATGATCGTCGCGTACGACCTTCAAAAAAAATCTGCAGCATTACACTCTGCAGCTAAAGACGGCATGGTTTTTCTATGGGTATGTGGAGGAATTCAGCTTGCTGGCGAAGGATACACAGACTCCGAAGGCCGAAGGATCCCCGGCGTTGGGATCCTTGATTTAGATACTTCTGCAGGAAAAAGTCGGCTCATCGGAGACCTTGTCCTAGATGCAGAACTCAACGGAGATACCTGCAAAGTTGTCGGTTATGAAAACCATGCAGGAAGAACATTTCTAGGCCCTGATGCCACTCCACTTGGTTCAGTACTTAAGGGCCATGGAAATAATGGCATAGATAGAACCGAAGGAGCAGTTCAACGAAGGGCAATCGGCACATACATGCACGGACCCATCTTGCCAAAAAACCCCTGGCTAGCGGACAAACTTCTTTCATGGGCGATTGAACACAAAACAGGAAAGGTGCCCACCCTCACCCCTTTAGACAACTCCTTAGAAAATCTTGCACAGCAAGTAGCAATAACACGTGCCGGCGTGAAACGATAGACCGATAATCAAAATCAAGAATAGAGCGAGTAAGTTATTTAATATGCCAGGAAGATACTCCTACACCAGCCCATGGTCCCGAGGAAACGACCCGTGGTTTCGAATAGGGCAAATCGATATCACAACGACAGTAGGCCTAATAGGCTTAGGAATCATTTCTGTCTTTGTGTGGGCTATTGAGGGAAGAAGCCATGAAATAAGCTTAAAGCTGCTGCTCGATCCACAAAGGGTCCAAGATGGTGAAATCTGGAGACTGATCACCTGGCCGCTAGTCAATCAAGCTAGTTTCTGGACTATTTTTTTATTTTTTATTCTCTATATGCTTGGTAACCAATTAGAGAACCTAATGGGAAGAAGGACTTTTCTCTACCTGCTCTTAGCTTTCACAGTTATCCCTGCTGTCGTGGTCACACTTGCCAGTATCTCAAATTCTTCACCTGCATTTATATACGGATTACGCTTCGTCGAACTTGGTGTGCTGATCGCCTTTGCAGCTCAATTTCCCTTTGCGCGATTTTGGCCGGGTATTCCTGCCTGGGGAATCGTAACTGTCATTGTTGGCCTTCAGTTCCTTGACGCTCTTCAAATGCGGTCGGGACTGCATGCTCTAACTTTACTTAGCGTAGCCATCACGGCTCTTGTCGGAATGCGTTCACTGGGGTATGCATCAGATCTGCATTGGATTCCATCATTACCAATTAGCGGAAATGCTAGAAGAGAATCACGCCAGCGCCCTAAACGTCAGAGACGATTCAAAAAAAACCACCTACGGGCGGTTACCGAATTCCGCGATCGGCACACAGAAAAAGAGATTGACCAAATCTTAGACCAAGTGGCTGAAGATGGAGTCGAAAGCCTTTCAAAAGACCAGAGAAAACGTCTAGAACAACATTCAAAAGAATTAAGGAAACGCCGCGACAGCTAATGGCAAATACATCTCAACTAGATCATGAATTTGCAAACTACGCTGCGACCGAAGCAGGAAAATTACTACTAGAAATTCGTGCCGGTAACCATAATTTGGATTCTTCCAACCTTGATCTAGGGACATACGGTGACATCCAGTCTCATGAACTTCTCGTTAAATTAATATCTGATCAGTTTCCCAACGATATTATCCTCTCGGAAGAAGCGACTGAAGACCCCAGCAGGATCAGCCAAGACCGAGTATGGATTATCGACCCTCTAGATGGAACTCGAGAGTACTGCATTAAAGGACGAACTGATTGGGCTGTACATGTGGCGCTTTCAAACTTCGGAATACCCGAAGTAGGCGCAGTTGCACTTCCAAATTTCGGAAAAACATACAGCACTCTTGATCCACCCCAAACACCGATATCTACAGGCCCGATCAAGATCGTCTACAGTCGGACAAGAACAGTTCCAGTCGCTGAATTCCTATCGAGGGAGATGAATGGAGAGCTGTTGCGAATGGGGTCTGCTGGAGCAAAATCCATGGCAGTGATCAATGGCAATGCCGATATATATGTTCACGCTGGAGGCCAATATGAATGGGATAGCTGCGCACCCGTCGCTGTAGCACTAGCATCAGGAATCCATGCCTCAAGGCTGGACGGAACTCCTTTGCGCTATAACCAAAAAGATCTCCACGTGCCAGATCTCCTTATTTGCAGAAAAGAGCTAGTAGATCCCGTCCTAACATTACTCAGATGAATTTTCAGGTGTAGAGTCCTGAGAATGCGTTTGGTTATAGCTACGTGCTCAGTTGATTACAAAGGAAGACTGAAAGCAACTTTACCAACTGCTAAAAGACTGATTATGACAAAAGCAGATGGATGCGTAGCCGTCCATGCGGACACTCGGGGTGCCTATAAGCCGCTCATGTGGATGAACGCCCCTAATAGAATCGAAGAAGCTGAGAGCTCATGGATTATCTCAAATCCTAAAGGCGAACGTCTAACTATAAGCATTGAAGAGATTTTATCTGACACCAGCTTTGACCTGGGAGAGGATCCGGGTTTGCAAAAAGATGGCGTTGAAGCCCACTTACAGCTCCTTCTCGCTGAAAATCCCGAAGAGATTGAGGAAGGCCTATCGTTAACCCGAAGAGAGTTTCCAACTGATATTGGCCCCGTTGATATGCTCTGTCGCGATAAGGAGAGCAAAGCTGTCGCTATTGAGATTAAAAGACGAGGGGGTATCGATGGAGTTGAGCAGCTTACACGATACCTCGATTACTTAAATCGTGATCCGAAGCTGCGACCAGTTAGGGGCATATTCGTCGCACAAGAGATAACTCCTCAGGCAAAGACATTAGCGAAAGATCGAGAAATAGGCTGGGTTGAAATTGATTACGAGCAATTACAAGGAATAGAGTCGGACATTCTTCGACTGTTCTAGACGAATTAACTCACGTCAGGAAGAAAACACATACCGGTGACATAGCGAGCGATCTGTTCTCCATTATTCTGAAGAGATCGATTCATCGTCCAATTCTTCGCAAACCTATCGCCCTAAGCGGGCGAAGAGACCTTCAACGTCTGAACGCATACCAATCTCTAGGGTTATGTTAATTACAACTGCGTTAATAACGATCCTGACTCTCTGGCTTGCGATCTGGAGTATCGACCGAGCAATTAACAAAAACAAGATTGGGCGAGGTATCACAGTAATAGGTCAAGATGTAGGCGGTTTGCACCCATCAGAACTTTCCGATGTCCTGCTTTCGATAGCTACGAGCTATGCCTCAACTCCAGTAATTATAAAATCGGACTTGGGAGATATCCAGACAACAACTGGCGAAGTCGGTATCACAGTACATATTGAAGAGACTTTCAAAAAAATACTGGAACTCGATGATATCCCACTCATTATCGAACCTTTCCACTGGGTAAAGAACCTGTTCGCTGAGCGATCTTCTCCTATCGCTGTCCAGTTGAGAAAAGATCAGAATTTTGAACTCCCCGTAGATCTTTCCAACAGGACATCCGAGGCTATCGAACCAGTTTGGAAAGTAGAAAACGGTCGAGTCGAACACATAAATGGAATTCCAGCACAAATCTTTAATGAAGAGGCAATTAGAAATTCGATCTTTCTTGCGGCTGCAACTGGAGCTAGCCCAATAGTCGTAAACGCAGACTTCACCGAGATACTTCCAGAAATAAGCGATTCCGAAGCAGCAGAATTTACCCAAAACATCAATGACTTAACGAAATCCGGACTAACAATTATTGTTGGTGAGAGGACCCACACCTTCTCTCCCGAAGAAGTTAGAAATTGGCTTATCTTTTCACTGGAAGACGGACAACCAACTTGGATACTAAACAACCCTTTGGTAAGAGGGGCGATTGGAGATCAACTTGGCGGCGTTGTCGCAGACAAAAACGAGCTACCAGAAATTATCGTAAATGATGGGGAACTCAGGATCGTTAATCTATCTGCAAAAGCTTGCTGCGCTGAAGACTCTGTTGACTTGATCTATCAGTCAATACTCAATGGCGCTAATTCAGTGAATCTCCAACTTATCAACATCACAGATGGAATGGACGAATTATTGATGGCATACGGAGTATCGGAGTTAATATCCGAAGCAACTACTCCCCATCCATGCTGCCAAAGTCGGGTCACAAATATTCAAAAATTCGCGGAACTTATTCAAGGAACAATCATTGGACCTGGTGACTCTCTTTCCCTTAACGAAGCAATCGGCAAACGAACAAAAGCCAAAGGGTTTGTAGAAGCGGGAGTAATCGTCAATGGAGAATTAACCGAAGATGTCGGAGGAGGAATTTCTCAATTCGCTACGACATTCTTCCAAGCAGCATTCTATGGGGGGCTCGATATTGTTCAATACTTTCCCCACACAATATGGTTCTCTAGATACGCAGACTTCGAAGGGCGAAAAGGGATCGAATCAACGATCTCATGGCCCAGCCCTAATTTGGAAGTCAGAAACATCTCACCATTCCCAATTCTCGTCTGGCCAACATGGACCTCGACATCTTTAACTGTGAGCCTTTACTCAACAAAATACGCTGAAACTGAAGTATCAGGCCAACGTTCATCAATGTCTGACCAATGCGAGATCATCCAAACAACTAGACGAAGACAACTTCCCGATGGATCGGAAGAATTAGATACTTTTTCAGCGAGATACCAACCTGAAAATGGGATCGGGTGCAACGGAGAACCAACATACCCTAGACCTCCGGACCCACCAAGAAATATAGGGGTACAAGCAGGAGATACACAGATAACCGTGTCCTGGGACATTCCAGAACCTGAAGGAAACTTTGATATAACCGAGTATTTTCCAATAACTTCATACACGGCTACTGCAAGCCCAGGCGGAAATACATGCACAACTGTTGAGTTGACTTGTGTAATAAGTGGCTTGGATAATGGCGTCCCCTACACATTCATAGTTATAGCTACAAACTCAGAAGGCGATAGCCAAGACTCTGAGCCCTCAATCGAGATAACTCCTGAACCAGAGCCAACACCAACACCTGAACCAACACCAACACCTGAACCAGAGCCAACACCAACACCTGAACCAGAGCCAACACCAACACCAACACCTGAACCAGAGCCAACACCAACACCTGAACCAGAGCCAACACCAACACCTGAACCATAGGACNCTTCAAATTCTTGTTCTTGGGTTTATCAGGATACGCTCAAAGTGTGGATAAATTTCTCGAGACTGAAATTCTAGTTATAGGCGGAGGGCCTGCAGGATGCGCTGCAGCAATCGAGCTTGTAAGATCAGGCCGCGACGTAACGATAATCGATAAAGCAAACTTCCCTCGCGATAAATGTTGTGGAGATGGCCTAACTACAGATGCACTTCGCATACTTGAAAGCATGGGGCTCAAACCTTCCACCGTTAAAAATTGGAATGAGATTATGAATGTAGTCATTCATTCTCCTAACGGGAATACCATTGAACTCCCACTCCCTCAAGGGAGAGGACAATACGCCGCAATCGTTCCGCGCACAGAACTAGACGAACGATTACTTGACTTAGCTCGCGATGCGGGAACATCTATACAAACGCCAGTTCGATTTGAAAGCCTTAGAGAATTAGATCAACACGTAGAGGTCAAGACTTCAACTGATAGAAAAATTCTAGCCCGCTACGTTATTGCTGCCGATGGAATGTGGTCTTCAGTCCGCAAAGCCCTAGGGGGAGGAATAAAGAACTACAGAGGAGACTGGCATGCTTTCCGCCAATACTTCTCTGAGACTGGACCAGAAGCGCAACACCTTCGAGTCTGGTTTGAACCCGATTTACTCCCGGGATACATGTGGCTTTTCCCTTTGCCTGGACAACGGGCAAATATCGGATTCGGCGTATTACGAGGATCAAATTACGAAATAGGTGACCTAGGAAAACTCTGGAATAACTTGTTAGAACGTCCACATATCCGAAATGTAATCGGGCCTAATGCCGTCCCAGAGGGGAACCGAAAGGCATGGCCCATCCCCTCTCGGTTAATGGATCTGCTTCCTTCTAAAGGAAGAATCCATTTCGTTGGAGATGCAATTGGAGCAGCCGACCCAATGACAGGAGAGGGTATTGCACAAGCCTTAAGAACAGGCAGATTATCNGCACTTGCTATTATAAAATCTGGGCCNTTCAAACCTCAACAAGCCGAAGCGATTTACAAGAAAGCTATATCAGCTGAACTAGGACATGACCACCAATTCGCTGGGCGGCTGCAAAAGCTTCTAGAAAAGTCAGAAACCGCTGAATTAGCTCTTCAACTTGCTAACTACAATGACTGGACCCGACGAAATTTTGCACGATGGATGTTTGAAGACTATCCACGTGCTCTAGCATTAACTCCTAACAGATGGAGTTCAAATATGTTCAACCTAGACGGGGCATACCAACAAAGCTCGATCAAATCGACAGGCCCTAAAGAAATACCTCAAATAGTGATTGGAACAGATTAATGGATGATCCAATTCTATTAAATCTTCCCCAGAAAGTTGATGACTTTGATTCTGCAGTAGATACGGGGTGGGAACTACTGAGGTCTTCTGAAGGTCTAAATCGACTTTTCTATGTAGCTTCTTCCGTAGGCGATTTTAGTGTTATCTGGCATATTCTGAACCTCACTCAAAAAATCTTGAACCCTAACCGAAAACGCTCAGTAATGCGGCTCGCTTTTTTAATTGGGGTAGAGTCCGTAATCGTAAATCAGGGAATAAAGCGTCTTTTCCGAAGAAGCCGGCCAGAGATGGGCTCAAGTAGTCATCCCCATAAACTCCGGCAGCCTGCTACATCTAGTTTCCCTAGCGGCCATGCGAGTTCAGCTGTCCTAGCAGCATCACTGCTTTCGGAAAGTAGCTCTGCTGCGCCTCTTTACAAAGTAATCGCAGCAGTGGTAGCAACTAGCCGCCTGCACGTGAGAGCACATCATGCGTCAGATGTAATTGCTGGAGCATTGGTTGGCTGGTTCTTTTCAAAACTAGTTCGATCAATTCAGAGCCTGTAGTTCCTCAATGAACAGCGCAGAGAAGTTGGATGGCCCTAGCTTGATACTGATACAGGATCTTCAACAGGTTCTATCTGCATAATTAGCAGACGAAGATCCAACAGTAAGTCGCTAGCTTCTACAGCTGAAACGACCTCGCGACTTTGCAACCTCGAAAGTTCCGTGTCGATCATATTAAACGCTTCATTTATTCGTTCATTTGTATCTGTCATTTTTCTCCGCCAGGATATTTTTTCCTACTTCCTTAGTATCCCACCTTTTGGGCTTCCTATGCACATTATTTATAACTCTATCTTGGAGCTAAGTCGTGAATCGCTTGAGAAGGGTCTATCCCCCCGAAAGGCATCACCATCAGCGCCGCTGTGTTGACACCATTCTCCAAGTACCGATCAATGTGGCTCCTGCATTCCTCAGGGGTTCCATGGACAATGAGTTCATCTACGACGCTATCTGGCATCGCTTCGAGCGAGTTTGCTCGTTCACCATGGTCCCAGAGATCCCAATGCTCTTGAAGTTGCTCAGTTCTTCCCAACCATTCGTGGAAAGCCCTATATACAGGAACGTTAAGGTATGCGGCAATAGCGCGCTTTGCTTCCCTTCGAACTGTTTCAGTATCAGGATTTGGACATACAAAAACACGTGCGACAATTTCTTTTCCATCACCTTGGCTATGAACAATTTCTGAGACTGTCTTTACATCTTCTGCAGAAAGCCAATTGATTATCGCTCCATCTCCTTCACGTCCAGCTAGTCGGAGCATCCCCTCACGAAGGGCTGCTACGAGGATAGGGACATTTTCCTTAGGCGGTTCCATCCCTAAGCGAAATCCTTTTATCTTAAATGTTTCATAATCCTCCGAAACTTTTTCGCCCGTTAGTGCTTGTTTGAGGAAACGAACTACATCACGGGTTTTTTTGTACGGATCCGTAAATGGAATTCCATTCCAATGTTCAACGATTACATTTGACGAGGAACCAACTCCAAATGCAAATCGACCCGGGGCTATCGCAGCCATAGTTGCTAAAGACTGAGCAAGAAGAGCAGGGCCTCGAGTGAATGCTGGGACAATTGCAGTACCCAGCCTAAGTTCAGGAGCATGGACCGCTGCAAGGGCCAACGGCAAGAAAGCATCAGCCCCGTTTGCTTCCGAAGACCAAACTTCTTTGTAACCTAAATCGACCAACTCACGTAAGCTGGGGCCTTGATCGCTTAGCGAGGTCGGCAGTGGAATCGTCATGGCGTAATTGCCGGAATCCAATTTACTCATAAACGTAGAATCCCTGTCCAGTTTTTCTTCCTAAATGCCCGGCAGTTACCAACCTACGGAGGATAGGGGGCGGAGAATACGTCGGTTCTTTAAACTCTTCATATAGGACCTCAGCTACGAGAAGAAGAGTATCTAACCCGATAAGGTCTGAGAGTTCAAGGGGTCCTTGCGGGTGAGCACAACCAAACTTCATGCCCGCGTCTATATCTTCCTTAGAAGCTTGCCCGCGATCATACATATGCATTGCTTGGAGTAGATAGGGAACTAACAGTCGATTAACGACAAAGCCAGCGCGATCTATAGTTGTAATAGGATGCTTTCCAAGTATGTCCCTTGTAAAGCTTTCCACAATCTTCAAAGTGTTTTCTGAAGTCACCTCTGAAGTTATTAATTCAACTAGTGGCTGAACAGTAGCAGGGTTGAAGAAATGCATCCCTAGGACTTTCTCACCCCTTGAAGTTGCTGTTGCGATCTCTCCTATAGATATTGATGAAGTGTTTGAAGCCAAGATCCCATTGGGCTGAACAATCTCGTCGAGCGTAGAAAATACTTTTGCTTTTATTTCTGGAGACTCTATGACAGCCTCAATAACAAGATCCCTATCAGCTAACTCTGAGTATTCAGTGGTAAATGAGAGTTTTGAAAGAAGATTATCCCTGTCTTCTTCAGTCATTTTTTCTCGTGCAACGGCTTTCTCAGTACTTTGCTCTAATTTTTGTTGAGCGATTTCAGCTAAAGAAGCATCAACCTCTACCACGATTGTGTCACAGCCAGATTTAGCCGAAACTTCTGCTATCCCTGAGCCCATAGTTCCGCCGCCTACAACCCCAACTTTACTGATTGACATTACCTTCTCCCATCTTTTGTTGCTTTATCGTACTAGTTAGAGTGCGGCCCTGACGAGTGCTAGATGGATTAGAGTTTACTCCCTGAGAAGGCGCTAATGCGTAAATGTCATACCCCTCAAACATAATTGAGGCATGAATCAACAACTACATCTCGTATATTCACAACCAAAAAATTGGGAGTTAACCGATTTAGACAAAGAACGAGCCAAGCGTGGAATAGCTGCTTGTCGGAAAGCGCTTGACCAAACTCAACCTTTTCTATGGGATAATAATACCGCTGCTTAGTGGTTGTCATAAACAACTAGCTGGACTCTAGATCCTCCCACAACTTCCTGTACTCAAGGGAATGTCTCCAGTCATGTAAATCAACTAGGAATTTTTTATAATCTCCTTCGATTTTAAGATCACCTCGCATGAATGCTTCTTCGACGCTAATTCTGCCAAAAAGGATTTCTCTGACATCGTCATACTTCGCAGTAAATCGGCATTCTGGGTTATCCATTTTTCCTTTCGAAGCCTCGGATACTATCCCATCTTTCCAAAGTATGTAATATCGTATTTTCCCCTCTGGAGTTCCCGAAATTTCGAACTGGCAAGAAACTGATGCCCCCTGAATCCTTGGCAACTTACTTCCAAAGTTCTGCAATGCCTCAACCCACTCGTCAGATAGAAAGTCAGCCATTCTTTTCGCTTTCCTCGGGTTCTCTAATACCCGCAAACAGGTCGCTCTCTTCAGTAATTTCTCCTACACGGCTAAATGCAAGTACATAATCGTCCCAAGGGTAAGCCTCAGCTGCGGCGCCTGAGGGAAGTCCGAACCAAAATGTTGACTCGGGGTCAACCTGTGTCGCGTGGGCTAAGAGGGCATCATTTCGTATTTGCCCATACTTCGATACGTTAATCTTTGTTGTAATTCTGTGATCCTGAGAAGGTCGTTTAAACCAATCCTCATTGAAAGGCGATTCAAGACCCAAATCAAGAAAAACTTTATGCAAAGCTTCGATTCTCTTCCGGCTCCAAGTCGTGTAGTAAAGCTTTAAAGGCTGCCATGGGTCCCCTGCTTTCGGAAACAGGTTGGGATCACCGGCTGCTTCCCAAGCTGGAATACTTATGTCGAAAACTCTCAGGTGATCGGGGTGCCGATAGCCCTGTTGATCGTCGGGATAAGTAACGATGACATGAGGCCGCTCGGTTCTAATTATCCTTACTAAACGTTCAACGGCTTCATCTAAGGGAGCCATAGCGAAACAGTCCGGGTGATCATTTGCTTCAGAGTCTTCCATTCCGGAATCTCTGTAGCCTAGATAGTGGACAGTGTCATACCCAATGATCTTTGCGGCCTTATCTAATTCTTCTTTACGTATTGAAGCGATGTTCGATCGGACCTCTGGACGATCCATAGCTGGATTTAAGATATCTCCTTCTTCGCCTCCAGTGCAGCAAACTAGGGTTGTTCCAACTCCTAGATCTGCATAAAGCGCTACAGTTCCTGCACCTTTCGATGATTCATCATCCGGATGGGCGTGAATTGTTAGTAAGCGAAGTTCTTTTGACACCCTGTCAAGATAGCCGTTCTAGCTCCTGAAGTCCTACCTTAATTTCTAATACTTCTCGGCATTTTATTTGAAGTTGTTTCTTAGGCGATATCTATTTTGACTGGGTTTTCATTACAACTAGCAAAGCCTAGTTTTTCTTCATTTACGTCTCAGGGCTAAGATCGTGTTTTGAGTATAGAGATAGGCGACTATCGTTTTGGGATCTTCAACAGAGGGAGAAGGTGTGAGCGGCAGATTAGAAAATAAAGTAGCTGTGATAACAGGAGGAGCAAGCGGAATCGGAGAAGGTACTGTCCGTCGCTTCATTGCGGAAGGAGCAAAGTGCGTAATTGCAGATATTCAAAGCGACTTGGCCGAGGAACTTGCTGATGAACTCGGCGAGAACGCTGCAGCGTTTTGTGTGGATGTAGCGGAGGAAACCCAAGTGGAGGAAACTGTTAAGTTCGCTATATCTGAATTTGGGAGCCTTGACATTATGTTCAATAATGCTGGAATCCTAGGTTCAGTTGGGCCGATTAGCGAGATAGACGGTGACGGGTGGCTTAGAACGATAGACGTACTTCTGAATAGTGTCTTTTACGGAATCAAACATGCGGCAAAAGTAATGATCCAACAAGGCTCTGGGTCGATTATTAATACTGCTTCGACAGCCGGAGTGCGAGCTGGGCTTGGCCCACATGTATATACAGCAGCTAAGCATGGAGTTGTGGGACTTTCACAGTCTGTTGCGACTGAACTAGGCCCCCATGGAATTCGTGTGAACGTCATTGCACCTGGAGGAACAATCTCTGGGTTAACAGCGAGGCTTGTGACCGGAGACCATGAAAATCTTGAAAAGGCTTCAACGATTATTGGAGCCCATAATCCTCTAAAGCGTGCTGGGAGGCCTGAAGATATCGCAAACGCCGTCCTGTATCTTGCCTCTGATGAAGCTAGTTTTACCACTGGTGCTGTGCTGGTTGTAGATGCCGCTGGCGAAACAATTGCTGACAGAAACCATCGTTTCGTGAATATGGGTTCTCAAACGGTTCAAGAAGCAAACCATTCCGGAACTAAAAGTAGCTTGAAATAAGACTCACCTTCTAAGCAATGCAATAAGGACGGCGATTCTATAGGTCTGACGAGTTATAGCAATGGTGTCAGTCGTTTAGGACAAAGGTTATTTTCAGTGTGACCCTATATTCAGCTATAGTTCCGTTCTCAACAACTACCTTTTGGTCTTGGACCCAAGCCCCTTTAACATTATCAAGAGTGCTAGCTGCTCGCTCTACACCGCGTTTCGTTGCGTCATCGAAACTTATGGGCGAAGAGGAAATAACTTCGGTTATTCGTGCGATTGACATATGGTCCCTTTGAATTTATTTGAAGTGTAGCGACGTAGCAGGAAATTAATCAACAGCCCGTAACCCTAATCGCTATTATTTTCGAAGCTGGGTACTTCCACGCCTGGTAGGTAATAGGTAAACATATCTACGATAATTGCCATTACTTGGTTAGGGTCTACTCCGCCCTTCCCCGAGTCNACGGTTATGACGTTACTATTCATTGTAATTTTATCTACACCTCCAAGTTCGAAGATAGCTTTTGCTAATTTGTCTGGAGGTCTTTCGCCGTGGATTTCATCTGATGTTTCATATCGCTCATGGTCCATTCCGGTAATACTCCGGTTGATTTCATAGCGCTGAACACCGGGCTTTGAAGAAGATTTTTGTATAACAGTCACAGGTTGTCCCATAAGAACATGATCGTACTGCCCAGAAGGCCAAAGTTGCGAGATATACGCAAATTGTGTGAGAAAAATTTAGATTTGAGAGTCTAAGGAAATAGAGTTCCTTGGGAGCTGGGTCGAACAATCCTTGGAANTCCGTGTGATTTGAGTTCGTCCATGAAGGCCCATGATTTTCTATGGATGTTACTTGGTCCCCACTGGTGCAGGGCTTCTATATGTTGTGGGGATGGGTACCCTTTATTACTAGCAAAATTATAATTTGGATATTGATTGTCGTAGTTTCGCATCATTCGGTCTCGGACAACTTTTGCGAGAATCGAAGCGGAGGCTATTGAAAGACACTTTGTATCTCCTTTAATAATTTTTGTTACTTTAGTTGCCCCAACAGCGTGCCCTATAAAATCCCACTTACCATCTATCAGATAATGCTGGGGAGTTNATGAAAGCCCTTCAATTGCTCGTCTGGCGGCAAGCTTCTGAGATTCAGACATGCCCAACTCATCGCATTCGTCGTTTGATGCATGCCCAACAGCCCATGTTACGCACCACTCGCTAATTTTTGGAAAAAGAGATTCGCGTTCTGACTCTTTAAGAAGTTTCGAATCTCGAACTTTATAGATTCTTTTCCCCTGAGGAACAATTGCCGCAACGATAGTTAATGGGCCCGCCCAGGCTCCTTTTCCTACTTCGTCTATTCCAGCTACATAGCGAATACCCTCTTCCCAAAGATATTTTTCATACGCCAAGTTAGGGGGTACGGATTGTAAGGATTTTCGCACTTTGTGAGTACCCATTCTCGAAAGTTACTCTAATTAGATACAAGTAAGATTGAATTAAGAGAAGTTATTCCCCTTTTCTGGTTTACTTGTTGCGATTGACGGCTTTTGGCTAGGTGACGAGATAAGAGGGATTGGAATTTCATCTGGCTTTTGTTGAGGAAGTAATGCTTCCCCTCGAAGTTCATTACTTTTCCAAGTTGGATCAAACCCAGGTGAAGTAAAAGCTGCTTGTGTATTAATTTTCCCTTCCCAAAGCAGCGCTGGCCTGTCCCCGTGCCAGCGAACTGCGTAACCTACTTCTCCATGTGAAGTAGGCATATTATTTACCTCAAGTGGCACGTTAAACCACTTCGAGGTGTAGCTCGGAAACAATGCAATAGTGGACAGGTCGGGTTGACTTATGAGAAATCGACGAAACATAAGAAGAAATAGAGCTGAGGCAAACGGGTCTTGCAGGCGCTCACCAGAAGAAAACCCTCCAGTTAGTTCTGCCCTTCCGATTATTTCACTTAGGGAACCAGATTCTTCTGATGCGCTTAGGTAGTTATTAAGGTATTTAGCTATCGGCGTTGGGCTTTGATCTCGATCAAGAAGCGCATTTGGAAGGGACTGAGATTGGTGTGATATGGAATTGGTTCTATAGATTCTTGGAAGAGCATCCCCCAACTGATGGGCTTCTTCAATACGGCCAGATCGCTTTAGGATACTTACTGATGATTCAAGGCCCAGCCGGAGGTACGAATGGCCTATTCGCCTACGAATTCGACTTCGGGGTATCGCTGCAACGAAATTTCCGATCTCCTCAATCGCCCAATTGAGGATGGGGACACTGACTTCATCATCCATCTGATGCAACGTAAATTCATTACAAGCCCACAGCAAATAAGAGAGGTGCTCCATTCTAGGACGCTGAAATGATGACACTTGATATCGATCTATAGACTCCGTCAGGAGATGTTTTGCTGCTTCAATATGGCCCCACAAACACATAGAGGAAATCGCAAGAGTCGAAGCATATGCCGGAATTCCTTTCAACCAATAGTTCGAAGTAAGAGCTTGTTCACACCCGACGAGCAGGTGCCTCCTTGCTGAGAATAGGACCTTCTGCACTCTCTCGTCTCCAAGAACTACAGTCGATCCGTAATCAAGATGCGCATTCCAACCATTAGCAATGCCTTCTAAATTCGGGAGGTCATCTGGAGATGGGAGCGAATCAAGCTTATTCTCAACCCAAAATACTAAACGGAGGTTAGAAGTATGAGGAAGAGGAAAAACAATCGCCACGTGACTACCTTCTACAGAGTGAGACCTTTCTGCGTCATTCTGACTTTCTTCTAGTCTTAGAACGTTCAACATCTCATCCTCTGACGCAGCTACCAGACAATGGCTTACAGGTTTCGAAGCTGAAATCACTGAAACGTTATTACGAGATAATGCATTTCCTTCACACCTCCAAATGCCAGAGCCAGTAGTAAATAAAGCTATAGCAACTGGCAGAGGTGTTTCATTCTCTATCTCAACAATTACTAGCGAAGTGTTTCTATAAGGAGTAGAACTTGCTCGATGGACGATATCACCGCCAGGTACCCGAAGCCGAGTTTCAATTGAGACTCCATCTTCAGCAACAATCTGCCGAACTGCCCGTTCATCTCTAGCTATATGCCACCTATCATCTGCTCGAACCCCCCAATGGACTAGGGGCCCAGAACCTAGAGGTTCTATCCCCCCATTAGACGAGACGCTATGGACTGGCCCAACCCCAATACTTCCAATTTCAGCCATGGACTTCGCTCTTAATTAAGGTTTTTATGAGACTCATGAGATTAAATCAGGTTTCAGATCCTTGATCACGAAGCATAAGAAGCTCGTATGCATCTGATGCGGAAATACTCCCGTCCACGACAGCCGAAACTTGGTCCGTAATCGGAGTTTCGACTTTGTACTCTTTAGCTAATTGAGAGACAACTGGTGCTGTCATTACTCCTTCGGCAACATTATCCATACGCAGAATAACTTCATCAAGTAATTTACCTTTACCTAGCTCTTCACCAACAAACCTATTTCGGCTTTTTGTTGAGAAAGACGTTGCAATGAGATCTCCGAGTCCAGCTAACCCTGAGAAAGTTTCTCGCCTAGCACCCATAGCTTCTCCGAGCCGTGTCAACTCGGCCAACCCTCTGGTTATTACAGCAGCAATAGTATTATCACCTGTTCCTAAGCCGGTCGTCATACCTGCTGCAAGAGCAAGAACATTCTTGAATGCTCCACCCAATTCACAGCCTTTCACATCGTCGCTTGTATAAACTCGGAAATTCTCAGTTAGNAAAATTTTGTGTACCTGTTCTGAATCTGACTGATTAGGCATAGCCAGCACTGAAGCCGTTGCAAAACCCTGAAGTACTTCTTGGGCAAGGTTTGGCCCAGAAAGAACTCCCGTTGGATTTGCTGGAAGCTCCTCATTCACGATCTGAGTCATAGTGTAAGTAGTTCCCTGCTCAAGCCCCTTTGCAAGACTCACAATTGGAGTACCTTCTTTTAAATATGGCTTCATCTGACAAAGAACTTCTCGAAAACTTTGAGATGGTATGGCTACAAGAGCGATATCAGCATCATGAAGGACTTCTTCTAAATGAACAGAGGCTGTTAGATCACTGGAGAGAGCGAAGTCAGGTAAATAGCGAAGATTTTTGTGGTCTTGGGTGATCGAGGTAGCAACCTCAGAGTCCCTGCACCATAACTTTGTGTGAGTGTTATGAGAAACAAGATGAGCAACCGTTGTTCCCCAGGAACCACCACCTACAACTGCTACACAAATACCCACCGAAGAATCGTACCTCAGAACAAGTGACGATTCAGATACNGAGCAATAGATAACTAGGTAGGCCTAGAATCTTGTCAATGGATACTTATGGAGTGCTTCTCCCAGTTAAATCATTTAATAACGCAAAGGCTCGCCTATCTTCCGTGCTTAACCCTATAGAACGCGCCGCTTTATCACGTTCACTAGCAGAAGGGGTAATTTCTGCATGTACAGGTGTCCCAGTGTGGGTTATTTGTGAAGATGAAGAAGTTGAGCGATGGGCTTTGAACCTAGGCGCTCAAGTAATCCGAAATACCCGAGCTGGCCTCAATGAGGCAGCTCAAACTGGGCTAACNGCNCTAGCAAAAGAAGGTGTAGAGAAAGTTTTAATTACACATGCCGACTTAATTTTTCCTGATGACCTTCTTACACTATTTCAGTATGATGGCATTGTTCTTGTGCCAGATCGGCATAATGATGGAACAAACATCATAGGTTTACCGCCGGAAATCGATTTTTTGTTCAAATATGGTCCGAACTCATTCGAAAGACACAGGAGTGAGGCGAAAAGATTCGATTTGCCTTTAAATATAATCAAAAACACGAAATTTGGATTTGATATGGACAACCCTGACGATCTTGAAGAATCTAAGCTACATAAAGAAGATCCGATCTAGAGTATCACTGTGATTAGTCAAAATATTCCTACCCCTGTTAAAGCTCTTGCCATTGGAGCACACCCTGATGACATTGAATTTGGGGCAGGGGCTACGCTGGCTAAGTGGGCCGCAAATGGCTGCGAAGTCAGTCTGTTAATCTGCACTGACGGGTCAAAGGGCTCTTGGGATCCTTCCACTAATACCGATGAATTAGCCGCGATTCGTAAATCCGAACAACGTGTTGCAGCCAACNAGCTTGGAGCTCTCGGAGAGATTGTTTTCCTAGACTACGTTGACGGTGAATTACACGCTGGCGCAAAGGAACGAGATATTGTTGCATCTTGGATTCGAAAACTTAAACCCGAAGTCCTCCTGAGCCATGACCCGTGGAAGAGATACAGGCTTCATCCGGATCACCAGAATGCAGGACAATTAGCCATCGACGGAATTATCGCTGCTAGAGATCCTTTCTTTTTGACTGATTCTTCGTTGTATCCGCATCGCCCCTCACAGCTATTTTTATTTGAACCTGAAGAATGCGATCACCTTGAAACCACTGACGGGTTCGAAAAGAAAAAACTTAATGCCCTTGAATCACACAAAAGCCAATATGTATCCACCATGGGAATAGTCGAAGGCAACGAAACCAAAGGGCTGGAGGATTTCCGCGAACGTATCAAAAAAGAGCTCACAACTTTCGGCGATCTTACCGGAGTAGGAATGGCCGAAGGCTTTAAGCGAATTACGGAACTATAAAATAGTTCTACCTATGCACAAGAAAGATGCCTGACCGAACTTTTGGTTGAAAATATGTACTTTTTGGCGGGAAAGTCATCCGCCTGTCAGCAACTGAAAGCAATTGGGCTATCGGAACAGGGTGAAGAGCAAAAGCGACACCCCCATCTAAGTCAGTTTGATCAACTAAGTGGTTCAAACCGACAGCTCCAGGAAGATACTGAAGCCTATTATCTGCCCCAGCCTCATCAATATGAAAAATAGGACTAAGAATCTTTCGTTGCAATAGGCCGGCGTCAATCTCAGATGGGTGTATTCTGGCTGGCTTGATAGCTGTCCACTGACCGCCTGCATACATCGAGAACTCCCCTGAAGCCTTCGGTTGAGGATCTTCATCCTCTCCCATTGGAAGAAGAGAGAAATCACGGGCAGCTATCTCTTTGTAAAGATCATCCAAAGAGTGCCCAGCCATATCAGTAACACGTCGGTGGAAGGCGCTGATCTTCAGTTCACTTAGTGGGAAAAAAGCGGCAAAGAGTTTTCCAAAAGACCCAGACTCACCATTTCTTATCCACATTTCTGACGCTGCACTTAGGCGATGATGGCCATCAACCACATACGCATACTTATCTCTCATAATTTCTATAAGTGCGCTTGCGTCAACATCCGCTACAGGCCAAATCTTTTGCTCAATCAAATCTTCTCGTTGAAAATGCAATATAGGCGTTTCATTATTTTGAATTGATGAAATAATCGTAGCTACATGCTCATCATCTTCATACCCAAGAGCAACTGGTGAGGATTGAACTCGAATCTTTTCCAAATGGTCAGCAAGGTGCAACGAGCGGCTTGGTCGTATGCGTTCATGGGGAATAATTCGTCCTTCTTTGACAGCAGCAAGTGGAACATCACCAATAATTCCTGTCTGCTGGTGATCTCCAGATCGAAGTTGGTACAGGTAAAGCGAAGGACCACGAACTTTCCCATAAATGTTCGCTGATAGAAGACGAGATAAAGCTGCAGCATTGGAGGCGGAAACTTCTTCTGCAGTTTTCTCGTTTTCATCATCGCCAAATGAACGCGTTACATGAAGAAAGACATAGGGGTCTTTCTTCATCACTTCGAACCTTTGTTCAGGCCTAAGCGCATCATACGCCGGAGAAACAACCCTCTCAGCCCATTCTTGACGGACGAGTTGAGCTTCTACTCGACTAAGCAAACCTAACTCCATCGCTAAACAGCTCTCTTGTCTAGAAGAGAGACTCCCAAAACATGTTCAAGGGATACCAACTCGTCATATAGGCCTATTGGAACAGCACCTACCACTTCGATACTCGCTACAGCAGCCTTTTTCCCGTTAAACAAGCGATTATCCATGTATTGAACATTTAGATCAGCAGCTCTAAGTGCCGAAAGAACTGAAGCTAGAACCCCGACACGATCTAAGTGCCGCACTCTTACTTGTGATGTCCCTTCTCCAGAAGGTGCTTCGTTAACGCAGTTCAATGGATTTCCGCTTTCAAAACCCGCAATAGCGTCAATAACACCACTAGCAATAGCTTTACTTGCTTGCATAGTTGATGCACCAATATGGTGACTTCCAACAACAGAAGGGTGACTAGCTAAAGCTGAAGTAATAGTAGTTTCGCCAAAAGCAGGTTCATCACAAAAGACATCTAGGCCAGCTCTAATTCCTCGTTCATTCATCGCTTGAATAAGGGCAGGCTCATCAATAATTTCACCTCTACTGGTATTGATTAGAATAGCTTCATCTTTAAACGACCGAAGCAGCTCTTCGTCCACCAATTTCACTGTATGCTCATTAGAGGGGACATGGATCGAAACAATGTCGCTATGAGCAACAAGCTCCTCCACAGTATCGGTTAACCGTATCCCAATTTGCCGGATACGTTGTTCGGTTTCAGGCGAGCGACCACCTCTCCTTTGCCCCATTACTCGCAATCCAAAAGCTTTCGCTCGCTCTGCTACACCAAGCCCGACACCGCCAAGCCCTATAATTCCGATAGTTTTACCCATAAGGCCAGCAGCTATAGAATATTCTTTTTTGTTCCAAGTCCCCTTTCGTAAGTCACTAGCGCCCTCAACAACATGACGGTCTATAGCTAGTAAAAGAGCGAAAGTTAACTCTGCAACTGCTGCAGCATTTTTGCCTGGAACATTACAGACATGAATTCCTAAATCTGAAGCGGCAACAACGTCAATATTATCGACACCAGCCCCTGCACGAACGATCAGAGACAACCGATCAGCAGCTCTAAGTGCACCATCTGTCACTCTGGTGCTTCTGACAACAAGTACTTCAATACCTTGAATGTGCTGCTCTAAATCATCAGAAGTTGCACCATAACTTTCTCGCACTTCGTGTCCGATATCTTCGAGGGCAAGTTTCGCACTGGAATCTAATTTATCTGCTATTAAGATTTTCATATTTCTCCTAGCGTTGAGCCCAATACCGGCTATTGCGGGTAATGAGGTCTGCTCATATTCATTCTATTGAATACTTCTAAAGAGGACTACTGAGGCACCCTTTGACCTTTTATGACTTATCTAATTGTATTAATCCATCAAAGGCCAAGAAGGTATATGGTTTAGGATTACTGACCGGAGGAAAAATGTCTGAAGAACGGGAAATACTAGACTGGGAATCATATGGAGTGGCTGCAAGAGAGCTTGCTCAGATCGTGGCCGATGACAGTTACCAGCCCGACATCATCCTAGCTATAGCTCGAGGTGGGCTTTTCGTGGCGGGTTCTCTCGGTTACGCCCTTTCAGTGAAGAACCTCTATGTAATGAATGTCGAGTATTACACCGGAGTAGATGAACGCTTAGATGTTCCCGTTGCCTTGCCTCCTTATCTGGATTCCATTGACCTCAGGAATGCTCGCGTCCTTATTGCTGACGACGTAGCTGATACCGGAGCAACGTTAGCCTATGTGTATGAATTCTGTAAGAACGAAGTTGCTGAAGTCCGCAGCGCAGTACTTTATGAAAAAAGTCCTTCCATAATCAAATGTGAATACGTTTGGAAACGCACAGACCAATGGATCAACTTTCCATGGTCTTGTGATGAACCAATAATGGAACCTGCAGATGGCCGAGCCATCATCTTAGACGCATAAAAATTCTGAAACTTTAGCTAATCGGGGGGTCTATCGTTACGGCTTTTTCGTCTATTCGCTACGATTAAATCATTATGGAAGTATTAATAGCCTCATCAACAGAAGAAATCTGTGACTTGCTTGGCCAGGATAGCAGCCGTCAACTTCTTGCTGGGGGTACTGACTTCATGGTTGAGGTTAACTACAGGCATAGGTCACCCTCGAGTGTAATTACTATCGACCAAGTACCCGAACTTCAGAATTGGCACCATGACGGTGATTCTGTGGTTGTGGGCTCTTGTGTAACCTATCGTGAAATCGAGAGAGGTCCTTTAGCTACACTTGTCCCAGCACTAGCTCAAGCAGCACGCACAGTTGGATCACCGCAGATCCGGAATGCCGGAACCATAGGAGGAAATATAGGCACCGCCTCACCTGCTGGAGATATGATCCCAGTCCTCTCTGCATTAGGTGCAATAATTTCTCTAAGGAGTTCCGAAGGCAAACGAGAAATCTCATTAGAGGATCTAATTATCGGCGTCAAACAAACTTCCTTACGCCATGGGGAATTTATCGAATCTGTAAGAGTACCTGTTTTAGATAGCCCACAAGAGTTTCTAAAAGTTGGATCAAGAAGTGCCATGGTAATTTCTGTAACCTCACTTGCCTTGATCACTTACCCAGAAACACGTTCGGTCGGCATAGGACTTGGAGCCGTAAATCCTACACCAACCCGAGCTAAAGAGGCTGAGGCATACATTACTGATTATCTCGACTGGGAGAATATGCAAGTAGACCCTTCTGGGCTAGACCACTTTAAAGATCTAGTCTCTGCAGCGAGCAATCCAATCGATGACCACCGAAGCGTTGCAGCATACAGGCGCAAAAGTATTGGCATTCTTGCACAACGCGCCCTGACGCGCGTTTTCGCTGAAGGGGTTCTGTAATGCCTAACGAAATACAACCTCACCTAAACGTTAACGGAAAGACGTTGACAATAGATGGTGCATGGCTTGGAGAGAGCCTCTTATATACCCTTAGAGAACGACTGGGTCTATACGGATCAAAAAATGCATGTGAACAGGGAGAGTGCGGATCTTGTTCAATTATGCTCGACGAAACACTTGTGTGCGCATGCCTAGTTCTAACAGGAAGCGCTAGTGGTAAGGACATCAAAACAATTGAATCCCTCGCGCCTGAGGGCTCACTCTCGACCATTCAACAAGCATTTGTCGATACTGGAGCCATCCAATGCGGCTTTTGTACACCTGGCCTTCTAATCACAATTAAAGATTTTCTAGATGAGAACACCGACCCAACAGAGCTAGAAATCAGAGAAGCTATTTCTGGGAACCTTTGCAGATGCACCGGATACGGGCGGATCGTTGAGGCTGTCCGCATCGCCTCAAAGACCCATGACGAAACAGAAAGGCCAACTGATGACAACAATTGAAAGCTACAAATCAAAAACAAAGTCTGGCGTCGGGGTATCAGCTCAAAGGCCTGATGCGGTCCCAAAAGCTACTGGAGAATTCTCTTTCTCAAGTGACCTAAGTTCGCATAATATGCTGTGGGGACAAACATTACGATCTCCTTATCCCTCTGCACGTATTAAGAGCATTGACTTTTCAGAAGCACTAACCATTTCAGGCGTTCATGCAATTCTGACAGCCAACGATGTCCCTGGGAAGAATCTATTTGGTCTAGAACACCCAGATCAACCTGTTCTAGCGGATGACCTAATCCGCTACGCAGGAGAACCTATAGCGCTTGTCGCTGCTGAACATCCGGAGATAGCAGCAAAAGCCATAAATGCAATACACGTAACTTTTGAAAAACTTACGCCTCTTATCGATGCAGAAAGCGCTATCACCGCAGATCCGATTCATCCCGAAGGGAATGTTATACGTCATCTAAAAATTGACTATGGTGATCCATCTGCCACAGGGGATCTAGTAATCGAAGGAACCTACCAGGTCGGGATGCAAGATCAGGCTTTTATGGGAACAGAATCGGGCATGGCTGTACCTTCACCCGATGGAAGTGTGGATTTGTACATCTCCACCCAGTGGCTCCACTCAGACCAAAATCAAATTATTGAAGCACTCGACCTCCCAGAAGATATGGTCCGACTTACTCTGGCTGGCGTTGGAGGCGCCTTTGGCGGAAGAGAAGATGTAAGTATGCATGTTCACCTTTGCATGCTTGCCCTCCATACCGGACGTCCTGTGAAAATGGTCTACGACCGAAATGAATCATTTCTAGGTCACGTACACCGTCATCCAGCAAAAATTTGGTACCGACATCATGCAACCGTAGACGGACATATCGTAAAAGTGGAAGGAAAGATCATCCTTGACGGAGGAGCTTACGCTTCGACAACCTCGGCTGTATTAGCCAATGCGTGTTGTTTCTCAACCGGCCCTTACAGGGTTTCTAGCGCACAAATAGAGGGATGGGGCGTTCGAACAAATAATCCACCATGTGGGGCAATGAGAGGTTTTGGAAACGTTCAAACATGTTTTGCCATCGAGGCCCAGATGGATAAGGTTGCGTCAGCTCTAGGTATTGACCCTATCGAACTTCGACTAATAAACGCTTTAGAACAAGGTGATACGATCATCACTGGCCAAAAGATCACTGGGGCAGCACCCGTTAAAGAAGTCATCTCTTCTCTGGCTGAACATCCCCTGCCCGGACCAGGAGAAAATAACCTCCTAGCTAGGCCAGGTGGAACGGGAAGAACTACCGATCAAAAACACATCAAACGAGGTATAGGGTTTGCAGTTTCGATTAAAAATCTAATGTTTGCTGAAGGCTTCGATGACTCATCCGAAGCCCTCTGTCAAGTAAATGATGGCAATGTAGCTATCCACACTGCGTGTGTAGAAGTAGGCCAGGGATTTATAACTTTGGTGCATCAAATTGCTGAAGAGGTTCTAGGAACTTCCGACATTACTATTATTCCAGCTGATACTTCTATAGGTTCTGCTGGTTCAACTTCAGCTAGCAGGCAAACTTGGATGTCCGGAGGGGCGGTATTAAAAGCGTGCGAATCTGTAGTCGTAAAGCTCATCGAACAAATCTTTGAAGAGGAAGGAGTGAAGTACGAGAATCTTGATGGAACTCTTGTTTCAGAAGATGGCACAAAGACGATACCCATCGCTGAAGCTCTGAAAGGAAGATCATTTTACGAAAAGGTAGTCCATCGACACGCTCCGACCTTTCCTCTTAACAATAAAGGCCAAGGAGATGCTCACGTCTCATTTGCTTTTGCTGCCCATCGCGCCGTTGTTGACGTCGATCAGGAACTTGGACTGGTTCGAGTTATCGAGATTGCTACTTCTCAGGATGTTGGCCGCATTCTAAACCCCCTTCAGGCAGTCGGCCAGATTGAAGGAGGTATAACTCAAGGTCTTGGATTAGCGGTACTGGAAGAACTTGTTATGAAAAATGGCGTAATCCAGAACGCTAACTTTACTGACTATCTCCTACCCACTGCATTAGACACTCCACCCATTGAGATTGCAGCATTAATTGAAGAGCCTGAACCTGGTGCCCCATTTGGAGCAAAGGGAATCGGTGAACCTCCTACAATTTCTTCTACTCCAGCAGTAGTAGCAGCGATTAGAGATGCAACTGGAGTGGATCTTAGACGTGTACCGGTTCGGCCAGAAGATATAGCTTTAGAATAACCTTCTCTTCAACATTCCAAATGCAAGGGAACTCCTTAAGCAAAATGTAGACTTTTGTGGTGGGGCAATTACGTATAAACGAGAACCGGCTTTGGGGCCGACTAGATGAATTAGCACAGATTGGTGCGATATCAGGCACACTAGGAAGTAGTCGCCTTGCGCTGACAAAAGAAGATGGGCTTGCTAGAGATTTAGTTATTTCTTGGATGAAGCAGCTTGAGATGGAAGTTTCTATAGATGCGATTGGTAACGTCGTTGGTCTCTGGTGCGCTAAAAAGACTGATCGATCGCTTCCACCTGTTATGACCGGAAGTCATATAGATACAGTCAAATCTGGAGGAAGATTCGACGGCAATTTAGGCGTACTTGCTGGATTAGAAGTCATCAAAGTAATCAAAGAACAGAATATATCAACGAAGCATCCGATAGCTGTAAGTTTTTTCACAGGAGAGGAGGGTTCCAGATTCGCTCCAGACATGCTGGGAAGCCTGGTCTATGTTGGTGGATTAGACCTTGAAACAGCTTTAAGTACCATTTCTGTCGATGGTAAAAGACTTGGTTCTGAGCTTGAAGATATCGGCTATAACGGGACCGCACCATGCCCTGGAACTACCCCAAAGATTTTTCTCGAGCTTCACATTGAACAAGGCCCAATTCTTGAAAGTGAAGGAATTGAGATCGGCGCCGTGGAAAATGTTCAGGGAATTAGTTGGACAGAACTTACGATCCAAGGCCAATCGAACCATGCTGGAACTACCCCGATGGAAATGCGTCGAGATGCTGGATACGTTGCAGCTAGGATCTCAACATTTGTTCGTGATATTTCCAATGAGATCGGCGGAACACAGGTGGGGACGGTCGGAAAAATCGATCTCGTTCCGAATTTAGTTAATGTTGTTTCCTCAAAGGCATCAATGACTGTGGATCTCCGCAATACATCAGAACTTATGCTTCAAGAAGCAGAAGCTCGCCTAGCGACTTTCTGCGAAGAGATTGCATCTGAAGAAGAAGTAGAGATCTCTCGGAAATCCCTAGCTAGGTTTGAACCTGTTGAATTCAACCATCAACTTGTAGATCAAGTATTAGCGACTGCCCAAAAGTTAGGATATTCGACCAAGCGGATGACATCTGGAGCAGGTCATGATGCCCAGATGATGTCCAGAGTTTGCCCGGCAGCTATGATCTTTGTTCCAAGTAAAGAAGGCCTATCTCACAACCCTGCTGAATTTACTTCCTTAGATGAGGTTTCAGCTGGTGCGAATGTTCTCTTACACTTGATGGTTGATGCTGCAGAGGAGTGCCGATGAGTGGTCGTCCGCTTCGTATTGGGGCCGGACAGCTAGGCCCCGTTTCGAGAGATGAGTCCCGAAGAAGTGTTGTTGATCGGCTTATTGCCCTTCTCGAAGAGGCCCATCGATGTGAGGTTGATCTTATCGTTTACCCTGAATTGGCCTTGACGACCTTTTTCCCTAGATGGTATTTAGAAGAGGATTCTATAATAGACAGCTTTTTCGAAACAGAAATGCCAAGCCCTGAGACACAGAGATTATTTGATTCTGCAAAGAGTTTTGGTGTGGGATTCTGCCTCGGCTATGCAGAACTTACCCCTGATGGGCGTAGGTACAATACCCAAGTTCTCGTTGAACGTAATGGAACCATAGTGGGGAAATACCGAAAAGTTCACCTTCCTGGACATGAAGAATATGAGCCGTGGAGAGAATTTCAGCACCTTGAAAGGAGATACTTTGAGGGAGGTTCTGACTTTCCAACATGGAATGCTTTCGATGGAATAGTGGGAATGGCAATATGTAACGACCGTCGATGGCCAGAAACTTACCGCTGTCTTGCTCTAGGCGGTGCAGAGCTAATCTTAATCGGATACAACACGCCTATTCATTACGCTCCGGACCCTTCGCAGAATGAACTAGCAAGTTTCCATAACCACCTAGTGATGCAGGCCGGAGCTTATCAAAATGGCTGCTTTGTGGTTGGAGTAGCAAAAGGAGGAGTGGAAGAAGGAGTCGATTCGTTAGCTGAAAGTTGCATTATTGCTCCGACTGGTGAAATTGTCTCGTCAGCTACTGGCACAGGCGATGAACTAGTTATAGCTGATATTGATTTTGACCTATGCAAGAACTATAGAAACACCGTCTTTGACTTTAATAGATACAGAAGACCAGAGATATACAGCCCCATTACTGATCAAAAGGGTACAATTACGCCTGCAGAAAGAGGGGGAAATTCATGACTTCCTTTGAGTTAAACGGAACAAAAGTCACTGTAAAAGGAAACCACCCTCACTTGCTTGCTGCTTTGAGAGATGAACTAGGAATTATCTCGCCTAAAGATGGATGCGCACCCAGCGGACAATGTGGATGTTGCACAGTCATAATGAACGATAAGGCTCGGATATCTTGTCAACTTTCCGTAGAACGAGCAGAAAATGCAAAAATACAGACTCTTGAAGGTATCGACCCAGAAGAATTGAACAAAATGGGTACTGCGTTCGCTGCTTGCGGAGCCCTCCAGTGCGGGTTTTGCACCCCTGGGATCATGATTAGAACCAAAGTTTTGATAGATAAAAAGGGCGACAAGCTCGAGCGTGAATATGCTGCTCGTCATCTTGGTGCTCATCTTTGCCGTTGCACTGGATACATCAAAATCTTGGATGCTATGGAAGCGCTAGCTAAGGATTCGGTGCCTTCAGCCACCCCTCTTGAGGGAATTGGGTCTAGAGGGTTAAAGTACGAGGCCGAAGACCTCGCAACTGGTAGAAGACCTTTTATCGATGACATGCAGCCCGACGGTCTTCTTCACGGAGCCTTTAAGCTTTCTGATCATGCTAGAGCCGAAATTATATCGATTGATACGTCAGCCGCAGAAGCCCTAGGCGGTGTGGTTCGTGTATTCACCGGAGCCGACGTTCATGGAGAGCTTCGTGTCGGATTGATACATAAAGACTGGCCTGTCTTTATCCCGATTGGAGGACGAACTAGCTACCTAGGAGATGTCCTAGCCCTTGTGGTAGCTGAAGATAGGACTACAGCTAGAGAAGCGGCAGAATTAATTCAAATTACCTATAAAGAGTTGCCAATAATCACAGACCCTATCAAAGCACTAGATAGTGATGAAGATGCAGTATGGGGGTTAGAAGGAAATGTCCTCTCCACATCAACCTACAAACGCGGAGACCCAGACTCTTCATTCGATGAGTGCACACATGTGGTATCAGAAACATTTCAGACACAAAGAGTTGACCACGCTTTCGTTGAACCAGAATCGACACTTGCGACCCTTGATGAAGACGGAAAGCTTTATGTCTATAGCGGCGGCCAAGGCATCTGGGATGATAGAAATGACATAGCACGCGTGCTAGGAATCGACCCGTCTGAAGTCATAGTAGAACTAGTCTCTAATGGAGGAGCCTTCGGTGGGAAGGAGGACATGTCTAACCAGGCACAAACAGCCCTCGCAGCATGGCTGTTACAAAAACCTGTGAAGACAACCCTCTCTCGCGAAGAGTCTCTACTGATTCATAGCAAACGACATCCCATTAAACTTCAATACAAGGCTGGGTGTAACGAGAACGGAGAGCTACAAGCACTATCCGTTTATATGGTGGGCGATTCAGGCCCTTATGCGTCAGTTGGGATGAAAGTTTTAGAGCGCGCTGCAGGACATGCAAGTGGGCCGTACGTTGTACCCAACATTACAGTTGAGGCAATCGCTGTTAGAACAAACAACTCGGTTTGCGGAGCATTCAGAGGATTCGGTGCCAATCAAGCTCAATTCGCAATGGAAGGCGTTATGGACAGGCTAGCTGACCTCGTTGGTATTTCAGGATGGGAGATCAGAAATAGGAACGTAATCACCACTGGTTCAGTATGGGGGCCGGGACAAATTATGGACGAAGGTTCTTTGGGAGCCCAAGCCTGTCTAGATGCAGTTAAGGATGCTTACGATAC
Source organism: Actinomycetota bacterium (assembly GCA_002715425.1). The sequence goes on from PAYW01000010.1 coordinate 28,382, forward strand.
AGCCAGATCTGATGGGAAATCAGTTGGAATTGGGCTTGGTCTGAAAAATTCAGGATTGGGCAACGGGTTCAAAGAAGTCGCTAAAGCTGTCATCCGTTTTTGCGAAGATGGGCGTGTTCAAGTTCGCCACTGCTGGACCGAAATGGGTCAAGGCGTTCATACTGTTGCAGCACAAGTTGCTATAGAAGAACTAGGAATTCCAGCTTCAACAATCGACGTAATAGTTGACACGACGCGCGAGTTGGGAGCTGGACAAACAACTGGAAGTCGAGGAACTCTAATGGGGGCTGGAGCAGTTCGTGACGCCTGCAAAAAAGCGATTCAGGGAGGAAGGGTTGTTGGTCAAGACTATGAGGGTGAATACCGAATCGATTGGACGAATGCGCTATCTGAGAATGTGGAGAATCCAATTATCCATTCCACATTCGGGTACGCCGCACAAGTAGTTATCTTAGATTCCGAAACAGGCAATATTGAGAAAGTTGTGGCTGCTCATGATGTAGGAAGAGCTGTGAACCCCCTTCTGTGCGAAGGACAAATCGAAGGGGCAGTTCATATGGGATTGGGCTACGCACTCTCTGAAGGGTTTCCATGCGATGAAACCGGGCGGCCCAAAAATACAACGTTAAAAAGTCTAGGAGTCATTCGCCCTAAAGACATGCCACCTGTTGATGTCATTCTTGTAGAATCCCCTGAGCCCAATTCACCATACGGAATCAAAGGAGTAGGTGAGATTGGACTCGTTCCTACTGCGGGTGCGGTTGCTGCAGCATTCTTTTCTCTTGACGGAGAATGGCGTACTGAGCTTCCAATCCAGAACGTATCTAATCGTGAAAGGTCTAATGCGTGGATTTAGCTATAAACCAGACCCATGGCATGGTTTGTGCACACCACCATCTTTACTCATCTTTGGCTCGAGGAATGCCTGGGCCAGCTACCCCTCCCCTTTCGTTCTTAAATATTCTTGAAACAGTTTGGTGGAAACTTGATCAGGCTCTCGACTTAGAAACAATCTTCTGGTCAGCAAAATTAGGTGCGTTAGAAGCACTTGAAACTGGAACTACATGCATAATTGACCATCATGAATCCCCAAATGCTATCGAAGGGTCGCTTTCAGCCATTGCCGATGCATGTTCGGAGGTCGGTGTGAGAGTTAATACTTGCTACGGGGTAACTGACCGCCATCCGGCATCAGAATCCCCTCCGCATTATATGACTGAAGGAGCACGAAGAGGACTTGAAGAAAACCGGCGCTTCTTAAGTGAGGGCGGTACTGGCATGGTAGGCCTTCATGCGGCGTTTACCTGTTCTGACGAAACTCTTGAAAATGCAACTTCATTAGCAAAAGAATTTAATGTAGGCATCCATACCCATGTAGCCGAAGGAAAGGTAGATATGGCTGCTCCTAGCAGACTGAGCAGTCTTTCTGAAGATAACTGGATCCTCGCTCATGGAGTCCACCTAGAAGACAATCACGGTATTCGAGGAACAATCATTCACAATCCGCGTTCAAACATGAATAACTCTGTTGGCTATGCAGCGCCCAAACGGTTCGTAAACCCCGTTGGCTTAGGCACTGACGGGATAGGCGCTGACATGTTTGACGAGTTCCGACTCGGCTATGCCCGTTTACGAGAGAACGACATCACCGAATCGCCTCTGACCGTGTGGGAGATGCTAGAAGTAAATAGGATCCTCTACCCAGATTGCCTTCAGGACATAGTAACTTGGTCTTACCCCAAAGTAGATCCTTGGCATCTAGCATTTTCACCAGGGGTTAAGCCAAAAGATATTGTTATCGCAGGGAAACAAGTAATGAAAGATGGAATTGTGATGACAGTTGACGCAGATGAGGTCAGATCTAAAGCAGCAGAAGTTGCGACGAAATTATTCAAAAGAATTGATGACTTACCATGACACAACCAGTAGCCATATATCTCCAAGATGCCCACACAATCCAAGATGCGATGAAATACGCGAAGTATGCCGAAGAGCAGAACTTCGATGCTGTCTGGCAAGCGGACTCGAGGCTTGTCCGAGAATGTTGCGTTCCTATGGCAGCTTTTGCAGCAAGCACTGAAGCAATCAGAATAGGAAGCGGAGTTATAGATTGTTGGACCAGAAACCCAGCTCGAATAGCATCAACATTCTCCACCCTTGATGATCTAGCTCCAGGTCGCATCATTTTAGGTATCGGAGCTTGGTGGGATCCACTTGCCGCAAAGGTAGGCATAGAACGGAAACGACCATTGAGGGTAATGAGAGAAGTAGTAGAGTCTGTTCGCGCACTTTTGCAATGTGATGGGCCAGTTACATATAAGGGCGACTTTGTTCATCTAGACGGAGTCGAACTTGACTATGTCCATCAAGAACGCCGGGCAAAAGACATTCCTATTTACATTGGAGCAACAGGCATGAAAATGATGGAATTGACTGGGAAAATCGCTGATGGAGTTGTCCTTAACTACATGGTTGAACCCGCATATAACCTGCGTGCGATGGACGCCCTCCAAATTGGCGCTAAATCTGTTGGTCGGGATTTTGATGAAATAGATAGACCTCAATTAATTGTCTGCTCCGTCGATGAAGACCGTCAAGCTGCGTTAGATGGAGCGCGACTTCTTCTTACACAATACCTCGGCCAGCAACCTCATATTATGGCCGCTAGTGGTGTGACTGATGAACTACTGAATGAAATCCATCAGGTATTAACATGGCCTGCAACTCATGAAGAAGTTGTTGCTGCATCAAAACTAGTTCCCGATGATGTTGTTCAAAGATGTACCGCTTCCGGAACTCCAGAAGAGGCAAAAGAAAAAGTGAAGGAATACATTAACACAGGTTGCACCACACCTATTCTCTACCCTTTGGGGCCTGACGTAGAACTTATGATCGATACATTCTCAGATTGGAAACCTTAAAGAATCCCAATGGTAGATAGCGGAAAATCAGCACTTCGGCTAAGTTCCCTCTCATGGGAACAAATGATCATGAATTAAGTAAGTTAGACACCATTGACCTTGCCTCAAAGATACGCAACAGGGAAATATCTCCTACTGAAGCTATCCAAGCTTCGATCGACAGGATAGAAGCTCTAGATGGAGATTTGAATGCGGTTGTAACTAGAAGATTTGAGAGAGCATTGAAGGACGCTGCAGGAGAACTCCCAGATGGTCCATTTAGAGGAGTACCTTTTCTTCTAAAGGATCTTCGCACTTCCAGCGCCAGTGAACCAATGCACCTGGGCAACAAGGCGCTTAAGGAAATCAACTACATCTCCCCTACCGAATCTGACCTTGCTCGAAGATATCGCGAGGCTGGATTTATTGTTGTCGGTAGGACAAACACACCAGAATTCGGGCTTGTCGGGACAACAGAACCCGAATCGTATGGGCCATGCCGCAACCCCTGGAATACGGATTACGGAACCGGAGGTTCGAGCGGAGGAGCTGCAGCGGCCGTAGCATCTGGTATGGTACCTTCTGCAAATGCAAGCGATGGCGGAGGGTCAATTCGTATTCCGGCAGCTATGTGTGGGCTTGTGGGCTTGAAGCCAAGCCGTGGGAGAGTGCCCATGGGGCCCTTTCAGGATGAGTGGGGACTTTCGATTCAACACGTAGTCTCACGCTCCGTTCGAGATTCAGCTGCAATTCTAGATGTATCTGCAATCCCGACGCTTGGCGATGGCGTAGTGGCACCTGATCTCGGACGACCTTACATTAATGCTCTCGGAAAAGATCCTGGCAAGCTCCGAATCGGGATATGGGCCGAATCTCCTAGAGAAGATCTGGATATCAACCCAGAGTGCCGACAGTCAGCATATGACGCAGCAAAAATTCTAGAGGGGCTTGGCCATATCGTTGAAGAATCTCACCCTAAGACGCTTGATGACCAATCAATCGGAGCTCGCTTCAGTGCAGTATGGATGGCGGGCGCCAATCTCACACTCCGTTCTTTGGAGCATTTGCTGGGTCGAGAGGTAACCAAAGAAGATGTCGAATTGGCGACTTGGGCCATGGCTGAGTACGGCGCTAAAACTACTGGCCTAGAAGTCCTGCAAGCACAAGCCGCTATGGCTGAAACTCGAAGAGGCACTGCAAAATGGTGGGAGGATGGATGGGATCTATTACTTACCCCCACAACGCTTCAGCCCCCTCCAAGAATTGGAGATTTAACTTCTACACCTGAAGAACCAATGCGTAACTCGTTACGGTCTATCCCTTATGCAGCTTTCACATCATTCTTTAATGTTTCAGGGCAACCTGCTATTTCTTTACCCATAAACAACACTTCTGATGGGTTACCAATCGGAGTGCAGTTAGTTGCAGCCTACGGGAGAGAAGATCTTCTATTCAGCGTCAGTGCTCAGCTAGAAGCGGAAGTAGAGTGGGGCAACCGGCTACCCCCTATTCATGCATAAGAGAAAATAGTAAATGGAACTTCCTCGGCTTGAAAAAAGTTCATCTAGCTCAGAGGTAGCTCAAGCGTTAAAGGATGCTGGGTGCGTAGTTATCGAACGATTAGTTTCCGAAGAACTAATGGGCCAAGTAGGTTCAGAGTTAGAGCCCTTTATTCATCGCACGCCTTTCGGCCCTGACAGTTTTACTGGGAAGAAAACAAAAAGGACAGGATCGCTAATTACAAGATCCACCTCGTTTCATAAACTAGCTGCGTACCCTACGGTAGTAAGTGCCGCAAGGGATGTGATCTGCCAAACTGCGACGACTATCCAAATTCATCTCACCCAAATTATTGAGATAGGCCCAGGATCAGATGCACAGCCGATCCATCGAGACCAATGGGCTTGGGATTCATTTCCTTTCCCACAAGACTGGGAAGTCGAAGTTTCTACAATGTGGGCTCTAACAGATTTCACCGAGGAGAACGGGGCTACGAGAGTTATACCAGGAAGCCACTTATGGGAAGATGGGCTTCGACCATCTTTCGAAGAGACTATCCCAGCAGTAATGCCGAGTGGATCTGTTTTGTTGTATACCGGAAGTCTTTATCACGGAGGGGGTAAAAATTTAACAGCAGACAGTCGAACCGGAGTAAACGTTGACTACGCAGCTAGTTTTCTTCGACAAGAGGAGAACCAATATTTAGCTTGCCCACCAGAAGTAGCAGCACAAATCGACCCAGATCTTGCGAAACTCATTGGCTACAGTAGAGGCTCGTACGCTCTAGGGTATTTTGGAGATTTGCAAGACCCTATGGAAGCTCTAGATACGTTTAAAGATAGACATTCTCGCTAGTTATTCTTCTCTTCAGCAAGTTTCACAAGATTCTGAAGCATTCTCCGCCAAATAAGTATGTGCGCTGGAAGCAAAAAATACCAATAGGCACGCCCTATAACTCCTTTTGGAACAAATAACGCCTGCTGCTCAACCACACTCCCAGCATCAGTTTCTCTGACGTTCCATTCCAACCATGCATGGCCAGGAACTTTCATTTCAGCTAGTAACCGAAGACGCCTCGGGGTTACTAGAGTAACTTTAAAGAAATCGACAGTATCACCTACTCGAAGATCAATTGGATGCCTTCTTCCTCTTCTTACGCCTACTCCACCTAGCAGCTCATCTACAAATCCTCTTATGGCCCATAACCAGTCAAAGGCAAACCATCCTGTATCGCCCCCAACTGACTTGACAGTTCGCATGACCGAATTTGCCCTTAGATCTGTCCTTAAAGACCGCCGATCAACAAGAACTCTTCCACCAGCCCATTCAGGATCACTGGGCTCAGGACGAGCAGGGTCTTTAAAATTACTTGCGTCTGACCAACGTGTAGGAATCTCCATTTCCTGAACACGGGTTACAGCTTTTCCTATAGCGTCTTCTAGCTTGTCAGGGGTCCTCTTAGAAGTTAGTCCGCTCCCATACCCCTGAACTACCACGTCGGTGGTTAGTGAGTCGATAAGTGCCCGAGCCAGAGTAAAGGGTAGAGGGCTAACTAGATTGACCCAATGCGAAGACAAACGTGGAGTAAGAACCGGAACTGGAAGAATTAAGCGCCTTTTCAATCCGGCTACCTCGGCATACGTGTCCATCATCTCCCGATATGTAACTACTTCTGGGCCACCTATCTCAAATACTCTATTAAAGGCTTCCTCTCGCCCAAGTACAGATAGAAGACTCTCCAGAACATTACCGATAGAGATTGGTTGACACTTTGTCTTAGTTACCCATTTGGGAACAACCATAAAGGGGAGAACCTCGACGAGGGACCGAAGCATCTCAAAAGAAGCACTTCCAGAACCTATTATCACAGCAGCCCGCAGCTCAGTCACTGGCGTTGACCCAGAAGCGAGGATTCTTCCTACTGCCTGCCTGCTTTGAAGGTGGGCAGACTTTTCAACATCGTCTGGCCCCAAGCCGCCTAAGTATACGAGTTGCTTCAACCCCACCTCATCTGAAACCTCAACAAAATTTTCAGCTATCTTCTGCTCAGCTTCTGCAAAATTTCTTGTCGCTGACATAGAGTGGACAAGGTATAACGCCCTATCTGAACCTTTCAATGCGGCGACTACTTCATTTCTTTTCTCAAGATTCGCTTCGACTATTTCTACTTGATCAGTCCAGTCCCTATCTTGGAGCGACTCCGCCGACCGAGTAACACAGCGAACTCTGTACCCATTTTGTATAAGTTCTGGAACTAGACGTCCACCGACATAACCTGTAGAACCAGTAACAGTTATGAGTTCGCTAGGTTCCATATAAATCTTTACGGTAGCGCCCCATTTTGATTAGAAAGCGAAATTTATAATTGAGTTTTACTATGTGTCAGAATTCACACAGCTAATAGCAAAACTACAAGTCAGCGGATTACCCTCTAGCTTCCTTGTATGTATCTATTGCCCTCTCCCGAGCATCTGCATGATTAACCATCGGGAAGGGGTAGGTTTCACCTAATTTTACATCGCACTTTTGCAATGTAGCCTGGTCGTGTTCCCAAGGAGCATGTATTGCAGCATTTGACAAACCTTCGATCTCTGACACCCAACGCCGGATATAGCGACCCATAGGGTCGAATTTTTTAGACTGAAGCACAGGATTGAAAACTCTAAAATACGGCGCTGCGTCGAAACCTGTACCAGCTACCCACTGCCAGTTTCCGCAGTTCTGAGCTACATCACCGTCAATGAGCATCTTGCGAAAGTACTTCTCACCCTTTCTCCAATCTACTAACAAGTGCTTAACGAGAAATGAAGCGGTAATCATCCTAACCCTATTGTGCATCCATCCAGTTGCAGATAACTGCCTCATGCCGGCATCGACAATGGGATACCCAGTTTGACCTTTCCTCCAATTCTCAAATTCTGCGGGATCATCTCTCCATGTAATACTGTCATACGATGGATTTGCAGCTTTGCTGGGGATATCTTGATTTGCGAATAAGAGGTGAGCATACCAGTCACGCCAAGCAAGTTGTCGAATGAACTGCCTATGACCTTCTCTGTTCGGAGAAAGCCTGTGTAGGATCTCCCTTGGTCCTATCGTGCCAAAATGAAGATCCGAGGAAAGAAAAGATGTCCCATCTTCAGAAGGAAAATTTCGGGACTCTTGGTAGTCATCTACTACTTTTAAGAATCTCTCAAATCTATCTGCAGCCGCTTTGTATCCCTCATTAGAGTCACTTGGGATTAAGTCTTGAGTTTCATCCCGTGCATTCTGTTGAACCTCAACGAAGATAGGCTGGCTGTCTTCAATTGAGGGAGGGGCAGGAAGCGTGACCCACTTTTTATAGAACGGAGTAAAAACTTTAGAGATTTCATTTTTTTGGGTCAGCACAGTTTCAGGGGGATGAACTAACCCACTCCAATAAGTATTAATAGGAACGCTACTCTCTTTGAGTAGCTGGTCATCTCTTTGTCGAGAAAAAGGTGTTGTGTCCTCATTGAAATATATGCAGTCAATGTTGTTCTCTCTGATATATCGGGGAAGGACATCTTTCGCAGGTCCTCTTATAACACTTAGCTCCCCGCCTATTGATTTGATTTCTGCAGCTAGAGCGGAAACATTTAAGAAAAACTGTCGCCTTCGGTATGATCCGGCATTTGAAATAAGCTCAGGTTCTAAAACTAATACTGGGTGGATTCTATGAGCTTCGCATGCCTTCGTCCAAGCGAGATTGTCCTTCAACCTGAGGTCTTTTCTGAACCAGAATAAAGCAGTAGTCATAGAGTGTTCCCTTTGGGGTTAGGCATATTCTCAATGTATCTATTTGGCTACAGTCTGCATGTCTCATAGGATTTAGATTATGGATCATTTCGACGTAGTGGTTCTTGGGTCAGGGGCAGCTGCCTTAGCCGCGGCTGTTTCGGCATCAGGCCACGGGGCGGAAACAATTGGAATTTTTGAAAAGGCTACAGTTATAGGGGGAACGTCAGCCATGTCGGGTGGGATGATCTGGATTCCGAGAAACCATCATATGGAGAATCAGCAACTCAACGACTCTCGTGAAATGGCTTTAGAATACTTAGACTCGTTATCTCATGATCGGATGAGAACTGACCTGCTGGAAGCTTATGTTGATGTTGGACCGATCATGGTGCAATGGTTTGAAAATAATAGTGAAGTAATCTTTGAAATCGTCGAAAATTTTCCTGATTACCACCCTGAAAATCCAGGTGGAAATCAAACTGGCGGTCGATCTCTAGAGTGCCCCCTATTCCCATTCGATGAATTAGGAGAGTGGGCTGATCGAATAAGTCAGAGTCGGCAGATGTCTCCATTTCTCTTAATGAATGAAACAACCCTTGGCAGAGGCCCATTAGACACAGCTCCAAAGGAAGTTCTCAAACTCCGATCAGAGAAGAACCTTCGGGGATGTGGACAAGCGCTGATAGGACGCCTCGTAAAGTCATGCTTAGATAGGCAGATAGTAATCGAAACCGAACATCAAGCCGATGAATTAATTATCGATCAGAATAATTTACGTGGAGTCCGCTTTAACACCCCTTCAGGCATTAGAGACGTGGAGACCCAATCGGTAATTATCGCTACTGGTGGTTTTGAATGGAATAAAAGCCTTGTAAATAATTTTGTGCGAGGGCCGCTTCAAAGACCTGTTTCTATCGAAACAAATACAGGCGATGGCCTAAAAATAGCCATGAGAGCAGGAGCGGCGCTTGGGAACATGCAGGAAGCATGGTGGGTGCCAGTTATAGATATCACAAATGACGAAGGTGCAACCATCCCGTGGATGGTAAATCGAGAACGGGTAAATCCGCGGTGCATAATGGTAAATAGAAATGGTAAAAGATTCGCAAACGAAGCTTCCAATTACAACGCATTTGGTGCTGCATTCCACCAGCTGGATCCCGGAACCTTTGAGTACCGAAATATTCCAGCATGGATGATCTTTGACCAAGAATACCTAGTGCGTTATGGGTTATGCAGGTTTAGAGGTGAAGGCCAAATACCTGACTGGTTAACGTCTGCAAGCACCCTAGCCGAGCTTGCAGATCTCATAGGCTGTGATGGTTTGGGCCTTGAAGAAACAGTTGAGTGCTGGAACGCACAAGCAGCCGACCTAGATGACGGAGACTTTCATCGAGGGAAAAGCGTCAATGACATACATTGGGGTGACGGAACCAAAACAATAGCAGCAACACTCGGGCCCATTAATAAACCCCCGTATTATGCCGTAGAAGTCCGGCCTGGTGCATTAGGGACTAAAGGTGGACCGCTAACTAACGCAAATGCGCAGGTTCTTGATGTTGATGGCGAAGTTATCAAGGGGTTATATGCTGCTGGGAATGCTATGGCATCAGCTATGGGAATGGCTTATGGCGGGGCTGGAGGAACACTTGGGCCATGTATGGTATTTGGATTTATTGCCGGAAAGCATTCAGCTGAGGAACTACTTCGAAAATAGTATCTTTATGGGTGTAAGAAATTGCGTCTGAAAACGTCTCTCTTTTGAACAACAAAGTTTAAGAATGGAGACAAAATGAATACACATACTGGATCAAGCACAATGTCAGGCCAGGCAGCGCTTTGGGCACTATATCGAGGTAACCAAAACCAAACTCCTAGGCGAACAACCTACCGGTCCTGTAATTTTCGGAAAGAGTTTCTCGACTGGTGTGAAATTCAAAACGATGAGCTAATTTCAAACACAGGCGCCTTAGCCTAAGGATTTTTCCCTTTAACCCTGCCAAGATATACGATAGCAGTATGGCAAAAAACGTATTGGGGACAGATCTTATCGACTGTAGCCTCGATCCCCTCACAGGCTATTACCGAAATGGGTGCTGTGATACAGGATCAGGAGATATGGGTGTACACACTGTATGTGCGATCATGACTGAAGAATTTCTAGCCTTCTCTAAAGAAGCAGGGAATGATTTATCTACACCTATGCCAGAATACGGATTCGAAGGTCTAAAACCTGGAGATCAGTGGTGTCTTTGCGCTCCACGCTGGCAAGAAGCCTTTCTGCAAGGTAAAGCCCCTCAGGTAAGATTGGAATCAACGCACATAGCAACGCTTGAATGGGCACGATTAGACGATTTGAAAGCCTATGCAGCAACTGAAAACTAAGAAATTTCTAGCATCTTCCTCATAAGATATATTTTCCATGTAATGTCAGATCATGACCCAGCCACCGGAGAATCAACCATCAAAAGCTGAGCTATTAACTGCTCGTATCTCTGTTTTTTTTGAAGATAAACGAGTACGCGCCGGCGCAGCGGTTGCAATTCTGGCGATAATTGCCCTTGTTACCAGCCTTATTGTGGTTTCAAATAATGGAAATGACGAAAAAGTCGCATCTAATCTTTCATATAGTCTTTCACCTGAAACAGACTATGTGTTCCAGCCAGCGAATTCCTCTGGACCTGATCCCTTTACTCCCTCATACACCAACTACACAATCAACCTAGAAACAGAAACTTTGGAAAGCGGAGAAGTAAGCGGAGCTAGCACTGGACTATATGGCGGCACTGGTGAAAATGCCTGCGACATCGATAAGCTAATCGCCTTCCTTCAGGCAAACCCAGATATAGGAGCAGCCTGGGCTGAAGTACAGGGTATAACTCCAGAAGAATTAGAAGACTTCATTCGCGGGCTGACTCCGGCGGTTCTACTACAAAACACATTAGTTACGAACCACGGTTATGCGGATGGAGAGGCCATACCATTCCTCGCTGTACTTGAGGCTGGAACTGCTGTCCTAGTCGATGAAGAGGGGATCCCACGAGCCCGCTGTGCATGCGGAAACCCCTTACTAGTTCCGGATGAACCTGAAGAGGGAGAAGAGCCGACTCCAACATCTGAAGAAGGACCGACGCCAACAACTGAAGAAGGCCCGACACCAACTCCACCCGAAGAAACTCCTGAAACTGCCTGCCCTGAGCCAAACCCGCCATATGGTATCCACAAGAATGCTGATGATGACTGGGAACTTAAAACTGAAGAGGGGGTCTGGGTATGGAAGACAGCTATTCCTGGATGGGAAAATGTCGCTGACCCTTTAGATGTGTATGACACCGAAGCTGATGTTCCGGGATATATCGAAGAGTGCTTTCCATGCCCAGAAGAGGAAGGTCCTGATAACCCCAATGAGGATGAAAAACCTGATGAACCCAACGGGAATAACACCACATCTACCTATGAAAAAGATGACAATGGTAAGTACAAAACAAGTAGATATATCCTGAATACATTCAGCAGCGTCAGACTAACCACTTACGTAACTATCAAACCTATTACGACAAATGAAAAGCCCAAAATCATCCCCATCGAAGAGGATGACACCGAGGACTACGACGATAACGAGTATGACGATGGAGGCCCTTACGACAAGAGTTACGATGGCTGCTTCCCTCCGTGCCCTGAAGATGGAGAGTGGGGATGGGATTTATTCGGGCCATTCGGATACACCTGGGTTGACCCTGACGGATACCGATGGTACTGGACTGAATCAGGATGGATCCTGTTCGAACCCATCCCCGTCGACAGTAGTGATGATGGAGAAGGAGCCGAAGGAGATGAATCAAGCGGCGTAACCTACACGGACTATCGAGAACTTCCGGGCTGGTCAGAAGACTGTGAAGAATGTCCACCATGGGGCTGGGAAAAAATTGAAGATGGGTCGTGGCGATGGATAGATCCTGGAGGGCGTAGATGGCGTATGCCTATTGGCCCTACCGAAGAGCCTTGGGAAATTGAAGATGGGGATGGAGTAATAACAATTTCAGATATTTCTGATTTACCTGGCTTTATCGAGGATTGCCATGAGTGCCCTGAGTGGGGATGGCACCAAAACGAAAATGGCGGATGGGAATGGCATGGTCCGAATGGGATCGTATTTGACATGGAGCCCGACGCACAGGGAGCCATATTGGGAATTGCGCCAAATGGGCTAAATGTCTTAATTCATGATTACCCTGATAATGACTATCCCGACCTTTCTAAGCTGCCAGGATTTGATGAGGATTGCCATGAGTGCCCTGAGTGGGGATGGCAGCAGAACACGGAAGACCAATGGGAATGGCATAGTCCCGGCGGAAATATCTACTCGATGATTCAAGGCGAAGACGGGATGATCTGGGGAAGCTCGAGCGGAGACTCAGTAGGAAGAATCAGCGATTTACCTGGCTACATCGAAGAGTGCGAAGATTGCCCTGAATGGGGTTGGGAACAGAAAGCAGATGGAGTTTTCGTTTGGGAAGATCCGCTTGGAAGAGAATGGTTCCCACAGCCTGATGGAACTTGGTATCATCCACCCGAAGACAGAACGCTCATAAATTACCAATACCTTCCTGGATGGATTAGAGACTGCCATTGCGATGAGCAAACGTGGGGATGGGTAGATGTGAATGGAGACGGGATTGAGGAGTGGTCTGGTCCTGACGGAACCGTTTGGGGTGAATTTGGGGGTATATGGCGGCCCGTTGGCAACATCAACGACGAATTCAGCGGGGAACTTAGCCAATCTGAAAGCAGCTTAGAAATAACTGTATTTACTAGATTGCCAGGATGGGGCGATGATTGCTTCGAAGGACCGGAACTTACAACGGAGCAACCAACACCAACACCCGAACCAACACCGACATTCCAACCAACACCAACACCCGAACCAACACCTCTTCCAGAAAGGCCAGCGCGAGCAACAGTTTCTGATACTTCCTGTAGGGGAATTTGGGTTAGTTGGTTCCTTGCGAAAGGAACCCCCGCACCAGATTCTTGGAATGCCTATTTAACTGTTGAATCAGATCTAGGAACAGAAACTGTAATGAAATCACAAACTGTACCACCAATAAATGTGACCAATCTAGAATTCCTCGCTACCGAATTTTGGCCAGAAATGGCTTCCGGTGAATGGCCATGGTTAGACCTAGATGGAGCTCAATATGAGCTAGTGGTCTATCGTGTTGATGCAGGCGTTGAAAACTCTCCTTCGACACTCATTGGACCTGTTGTCGGAGTTTTTGCTGGATCAAATCAATGTACTGGTGGCGGAACATAACCGGAGAAATCGCTGCCTTTGCGCTAGCTTTGATATATGGCACGAACAGTTCTTAAAGGAGCTCGGTATCCAGGAGATATTGCTTTTGAAGGAAGCCGCATCACCAATATCGGGACCATATCACCCAGAACTGACGATGTGGTCATAAATATCGATGGGGATATTATTACTTCCGGTTTAATCAACACCCACCATCACCTCTATCAGTGGATGACACGGGGTCTCGCTACTGGTTGTGACCTTTTCCAGTGGCTCACAACCCTTTATCCTATTTGGGGTCGTATGAGTGTCGAAGACGTACATGCCGCCGCTCTAGTTGGCTTAAGTGAACTTGCACTGACCGGTTGCACAACAGCATCAGATCATCATTACATCGTTCCCAACAATGATGATGCTGTTTTCGATGCCATCGTAGAAGCAGCAAAAGCAGTGGGTATTCGCCTGTTTCTGAGTCGGGGATCAATGGACTTAGGACAATCATCTGGTGGACTACCCCCCGATAATCTAGTTGAAGATCGCGATGATATTCTCTCTTCAACCGAGCGAGTGATAGCTGAGCACCATGACGGAGATATGATCCATGTTGTAGTTGCGCCTTGCAGCCCGTTTTCAGTCTCAACAGAATTAATGATCGAATCGGCAGAACTTGCCCGAAAACACGGACTTCGAATGCACACGCACTTATGCGAAACTATCGATGAGCAAGAGCACTGCTTGGAACGATTTGGGAAACGGCCTGTAATGCAATTGGTTGACTGGGGCTGGGCTGGAAGTGACGTATGGCTGGCCCATGGAATTCATTTAACTACTGATGAAATCTTATTGCTTGGTAAGGCAGGAACAGGAATTGCCCATTGCCCTTCATCCAATGCTCGTATAGCTGCTGGTTTATGTCCGGTCGTAGACTTTCGTGAGAACAATGTACCAGTTGGGTTAGGGGTTGACGGAGCCGCTAGCAATGAGGTTGGTGGCCTATTCGGTGAAATGCGTCAGGCACTATATACAGCCCGCATACGAGAACAACGAGCTGACGCCTTAATGCCTGAAGATGTCCTCGACATGGGAACGATGGGGGGAGCCAAATGCTTAGGAGAGGAGACACTAGGCGGAATTAATGTTGGAAATCCCGCAGATCTCGTTGTCTGGCCTGGAAATGACCTTGGAGGGATCACCGACCCAATAACCGGACTTATTCTAGGACCTGACAGACGAGCAAAGCATGTCTTCGTCGCAGGAGAACAACGTGTTCAAGATAGTGAACTCCTTGGAGTCGACATCGATACAGCGCATCGAGAACTTGCAAAAAGGTCGAAACGCTTATGGGACTAGGAGGTAGAGAATGAGTGTGAAGTTGATAAAAGGTGGAACAGTTGTCAATGCAAGCCATATCGGAGCAGCGGACGTAATAATTGAAGATGAAAAAATCGTTGGGGTCGTATCTCCACAAAGTGAAATAGCTATATCGGCTCTTAATGGTGACACCAACATCATCGATGCATCTGGAATGTATGTGATACCTGGTGGGGTCGATGCTCACGTCCATTTGCAACTTCCGATGACCCCTGAGGCGACATCAAGTGACACCTTTGCTTCGGGGACAGCTGCGGCTGCTTGGGGAGGAACCACTACCGTAATCGACTTCGCCGGACAAATAAAAGGAACAGCTATACCCACCGCTATTGAAACCCGCCTCGAGGAGGCATCTGGCCAATGCGCTATAGATTATGCGTTTCATCTTTCGGTAGGAGATGTCAACGAACAATCGCTCATAGACCTACACAATATGCTTGATGAAGGAATTAGCAGTTATAAGTTGTTCATGGCTTACCCTGACTCATGGTATTCAGACGACGGTCAGATCCTTCAAGTAATGCAATTAGCAGCCGATACTGGTGCAATGATCATGATGCACGCCGAGAACGGTATCGCTATCGATGTCCTCCGCGATCAGGCTTACGAACGAGGTGCAACTGGATCTATCTGGCATGGCCGCACAAGACCTCCTGAGCTGGAAGGAGAAGCCGCCCACAGAGCGATACAGCTTGCTGTAGTTGCAGGCTCTCCGCTCTATATAGTCCATCTTTCTTCATCTAATGCCCTTAACGAGGTTGCCCGAGCTCGCAACGACGGGAAAAACGTTTTTGCTGAAACTTGCCCCCAATACTTATATCTAAGTTTAGAAGAGCATCTCGATCAGCCAGGAGTAGAAGGAGTTAGACATATATGCTCACCCCCGCTTCGCAAATTAGCAGACGGGCATCAAGATAGCTTATGGAAAGGACTTCGGACCGATGACTTATCCGTTGTTGCAACAGACCATTGTCCATTTTGTGATGCGGAGAAAGTACTTGGACTCGACGATTTCCGACAGACCCCTAATGGGCTTGGAGTAATCGAGCATAGAATGGATTTGCTATTCCAGGGAGTTCTTCAAGGAGAAATAAGTCTTCAGCGGTGGGTCGAGATATGCTCCACTACCCCAGCTCGCCTATTTGGTTTACAAGGGAAAAAAGGTGTCATTGCGCCTGGAGCCGATGCCGACATTATTATTTACGATCCCAATAAAGAGCACATCCTTGGGGTAGAAACGCATCATATGGCTATTGACCACTCTGTATGGGAAGGGGTCTCTGTTACGGGCCAGGCTATCAGTGTGCTGAGCCGAGGTAACTTTGTTATAGAAAATCGGGAATTTGTTGGGGTACAAGGGCATGGAAGGTTCCTTAAACGAAATATCCCAGATGTCCTTCGATAAGTCACCAAAAGGTAGCTTCCCAGCCTCAAGCAATTTCTTGAACTACTTCAAAGGCAATAGCTACGACCTCAGCATCTTTATCCAGCGAGTGAATTAACTCAGCAAGATCCTGCACCTTTCGTTGGTTCACATCGTTAACTTTTGTAATTGCCACACAAAACTTGGCTTCCATAGGCTTAGCTTTCTTTTGCCCCTCAGAGTGAAGAATTACTCTCGTTGCTCTTTCTGGTGTCAAACGATCATGAGGCATACATTCAGCCAGATCCGCAACACGTTCGGGCCGGTGACAGCAACTACTAATTACTTGATCAAGTGCATCTGCCCCAATAGTAGAAATCATGAAATTACTGGAAGATGGAACAACAGGTTCAAATGCTGCAGGGGCCTTAAACGGAAGCCTTCGAGACCCATCGGCTTCAACTATCACATTATCTACATTCCGGAACCAGCGATCACATAATGAGGGATCAACCCCTATAGCTTTTTCACCTTGGACTTCCTTCCAGATCATAATTGGGGTTCCGTTTGAAATGTTATGAATGATTTCATCCTCTGGTTCAAAATAGACGGGTAGAGATCGATTTTGGTCAAACCCCATCTTTGTTGTGGAAGTTAAGATCGTCTTACCATGAAGCTGCTTGCCAAGCGCGTGAAGAATGGTGGTCTTTCCTCCTCCTCCAACAATTGCTATGTGATTTTTGATTTGTGGCGCATCTAGGCCTAAATAATTAGCTAGCTCAGTAATTTGCAACAGGTCGATCATAGAAACTTAATCAGAGACTTTCATAAATCCATTATTATGCAAGTGCAGCTCCATCAATCCTCACATGCTCTCCATTAATGTGGCGGCCTTCGTCTGAAGCGAGGTATGCGATAAGACCTGCGACAGCTTCTGGTTCGACAAATGGCGTAAGTGGATTCTGCCTAAGAAGCAAGTCCATATCGATGTCTTCGATAGGCGGCATTCTCGTCATTGCTGTCTTTATCCCCCCAGGATTCACACAATTAACTTGTAGGCCCTGTTTTGCGTATTCAACAGCTAAAGACTTCGTAAGCGCGAGAACTCCAGCCTTACTTGCTGCATAGGCTGCTGAATACGGTATGCCTGCCAGCGCCGTTGTCGAAGAAACATTAACTATTGAACCCTTTGTCTCTAGCAGATAAGGAATTAATTCTCGGCAAACAAGAAAGGTGCCTGTAAGGTTCACAGCTAAAGTTCTTTCAAAATCAGTTGTTGGATGATCAGACGTGTGATGCCACAACTGAATTCCTGCCACATTCGCTACCACATTAACTTTTCCAAATAAATCCAGCATGTTCTTAACCGAACCAGAAACTTCAGCCTCATCTGATACATCACAGATCTCAGATTCAACATTCACTCCAAACCCGCGGCATTCCTGAGCTGTTTTTTCCAACTCACTTTTGTCTACATCGACGATATAAAGCGAAGCGCCCTCGCTTGCCATTCTTTTTGCTGTTGCTTCTCCTATACCTGTTGCAGCACCAGTAAGAAAGACGACTTTATTATCAAAACGTTCCATACAACCTATTTACCTTTTCGCACTTGTTTACAGTTTTCTTAATTTGTTAAATTAATGATGCTACTAACGGTCTATGCATGTAAAGTATCACAGGCCATAATTCCCAAGGAGGCACTTTACGATGCCAGACATTTCTTCCTTGAGCCTGTCGTTTGATGAAGTCAGCATGACATTCCCAGATGGAACTGAAGCTTTGCTTAATGTATCCCTCTCTGTTGGCCCCAACCAATTTGTATCCGTGGTCGGCCCTTCGGGCTGTGGAAAATCAACCTTATTGAATATTGCCTCAGGACTACTCGAACCTACCTCCGGTTCGATAGAGATTGCTGATACAAGTAGGGGATATATCTTCCAAGATCCTACTCTTCTTCCGTGGAGAACAGTTTTGAAGAACGTCGAACTTCTCTGCGAACTACACCAGATACCCAAAGAAGAAAGACGAAAAAGAGCACAGGAAGCAATAAATCTTGTGGGATTAAATGGATTTGAGAAACATTTTCCCAAGACTCTCTCCGGCGGAATGAAAATGCGAACTTCCCTTGCGAGGACTTTGACTTTACACCCAAGGGTTTTTTTATTTGATGAACCTTTTGGGTCGCTTGATGAGATCACGCGAGAAAAACTAAACGACGAAACACAACTTCTATTTCAGAAAGAGGGCTTCTCAAGCCTCTTCATTACTCACTCTATTTCTGAAGCAGTTTACCTCTCAACAAAAGTCTATGTTATGTCAGAACGGCCTGGGAGAGTAATAGCAGAGTTCGATATCCCATTTGATTACCCTCGGGTTCCTCAGCAAAGATTTGACCCTAACTTTGCTGAAATATGTGGAGAAATTTCTAACGCTCTTCGCGGAGTCGACCATGACTGAAGACATCGACCATAGGATTCGCTATATCGAAAATAACTCTTTTAAAGTAAAGAATCCTTACAATAGATTTCGTCTATTTCTTTCAAATCTTTTCCCTCCGGTGATATTTGGGTCACTAATTATTGGGATCTGGTATCTGGTATCGTACGGCATACTTGACGAAAGTAGAAGATTCTTACTGCAACCTCCCCATAGAGTGCTAACTAATGGCTTTTTAGATTGGGGCGGGCGAGATGGTATGAGCGAAATGCTCCAATCTCTATGGTCCTCGACGAAGGTAGCCGGCATTGGGCTGTTTTTTGCAATATTGGTAGGCTTTCTTCTTGCTGTAATTATGAGTCAAGCGGCTGCAGTGGAGAAGGCCTTATTCCCGTATTTAGTTACTTTACAAGCGATACCGATTCTAGCTGTCGTACCCCTGATCATGTTTTGGTGGGGATCTGGGCAAACATCAAGAGTTGTCGTATGCATTCTTATCTCCCTCTTTCCTATTATCGTTAATACTCTTTTTGGTTTGCAGTCAGCGGAAAAGGATATGCATGCGCTATTTACTCTTCACAGTGCCAACAGGCTTACAAGACTGAGAAAACTTATGCTTCCTGCTGCACTGCCTGCTATCTTCGCTGGTTTGAGGATCTCTGCTGGGCTTTCTGTAATCGGCGCAATCGTTGGTGATTTCTTTTTCGGGAAGGGCGAAGTAGGGCTTGGACAACTAATTAAGCGATTTTCGAGCGAGCTCCAAGGAGAGGAGCTACTCACTGCTGTGATTCTTTCATCTGCTCTCGGCGTTGCGGTCTTTCTCCTATTTACTTGGATCCAGAACAAAGCAATCGGCAAATGGTCAGATAGGGCTGATTTAATTTCCTAATTAAACCTCAAATAAACTTCGTATTTTACAATTTCTTTACATTTTATTCTTTAGCTTGGTCCGTTAGGAAAGAAAACGAGATACTAGTCGAAACCCTAAACTGAAAAAAATATGCACAAAATTTTCCTTCTGCGGCTATTACTTCCGGCAATACTGTCTTTATCACTCACTGGACTTATTGCCTGTGGAGGAGATTCTCAGGTAGCGGAAGAAAATTCTGCGGCAACAGAAGGCTTAGCTTCCTGCCCGGACCCAATTATCATTCAGACAGATTGGTTTCCTGAGTCAGAGTACGGGGCGACTTACGAACTTTTTGGAGACGGCACCTACTTGATAGATAATGAAAATCGCTCAGTTACCGGAACCCTTCACGATGGAGAAGTTAATACCGGCATTGGACTTGAGGTCCGGACTGGCGGCCCAGCTATTGGCTTTACCCCAGTAGCAAGTCACATGTATACCGATACAAGTATCACCTTGGGCTATGCCAACACTGAGGGCCAAATCATCCGGTTCAACAGCGCTCCCCTTTTATCAGTCGTCGCGCCACTTGAGAAAAATCCCCAAATGATCATGTGGGATCCGGATACTTACCCAGATGTTGAGTCCATTGAAGACTTAGGAAAGAGCAAAATCACAATTAGCGTATTTGGACCAGAAGTATTTTCGGAAGTCTTTATCGCACAAGGAATATGGTCTGCAGATCAGGTAGATCCTTCATATGATGGCTCTCCAGCTAACTTTATTGCCAATCAGGGATCAATCGCCCAGCAAGGATTCGCTTCCGCAGAGCCATACAATTACAAAAATACATACGAAGAGTGGGGCAAAGATGTTGAATACCAGCTCCTCCATGACGCTGGGTTCCCTGTTTACTCGCAGACCTTAGCGATTAGATCCAACGACAAAGTTTCTCTTGATGCATGTTTGAGAGATTTGGTTCCGATAATCCAAAGGGCTGTTGTGAGCTTCAGCTCCAACCCCGATAATACAAACGCCCTAATTGTCGATGTGGTCGAATCGTTCAATAGTTTTTGGGTTTACGGTGAAGAGATCGCTAATTATTCGGTAAATACACAATCGGAGTTAGGCCTTGTGGGCAATGGAACGAATGAGACTGTTGGAGATATGGATAAAAATCGTATCCAAAAAGTAATTGATCTAATGGATGAAGCTGGAATCAATACAAACGAAATAGGTCCTTCAGATATTTTTACAAATGACTACATTGACGAGAGCATCGGGTTTAATTAAACATAGAAATTTTCAGTTAATCGAAACCTAAGAGCCGATATGTGGGTAGTCTCATCCTTGGATTTATTGTAGAAAATCTTACTTGATGACTACAGATCGATGAGAATCTCCCCTACTATCGGCTAGTGCCAAATTCTACTAAATCTCCTCGAAGCGAGAAAAGCCTTCCACTTGCCTGGTTTACTCTTCTTCTGACAGCTACGGCTCTTTTACTATCTGCATGCGGCGGGAGCAGCAACCCTATCGAAGAAACTACTGAAGAAACAAGCACCCCCGATCCAACGCCAACAACTCCGCCGATACCAACACAAACTCCTACAGAAACCCCTGATCCATCCGCCGCTCCTACCCCAACCCCTGCTTTATCTCAGTTCGAGCAGGACGAGAAAGATGGAATTATTCGGTCTCCTCTAAATGGAACCGCCGTTTCTGAAGAAAGTCTGACTCGAAGAATTCTGAGTGTAAAGGTAGACAACCACTTGGAGGCCCGCCCTCAATCGGGTATCGAAAAGGCTGATCTTATTTTTGAGATATGGGTGGAGGGCCTGACGCGCTATCTTGCGTTTTTTCAGGCATCCGATGTCGAGTACATAGGACCAATACGCTCGATGCGCCCAACCGATATCTCAATTCAAAATCCTTTCGGAGCAAGTTTTGTTAATTCGGGTGGGCAAGACTGGGTCTATGAATTAGCTTGGAACTCGTCAGTTCGTTACTTCGCGGAACCAGAAGGAACATTTCGAACAAACGACCGCTACCCTCCACATAACCTGTATGGAGACACAGCTGCTTTACGAACACTAGACAATAGGGGTGACTACGACGAACCCTTAAAAGCTTTGTGGAATTTTGGGGAAATGCCAGAAGATGCAACTCCAGCAACCCAAATATCTATGACCTACCCGTACGAGTTCTCTTCTAGCTGGTATTGGAATCCCATACTGAATCATTACGAAAAGGACACAACAGGTAACCCCCATTACTATCTAGATTCCGAAGGAGACGCCCAGCGAGTTTCTGCTGACACTCTTATAGTTTTTGAAATGGACGTGTATATGACATGCTATGGCTGCACATCTGGTGGCGTCGTGCCTGTAACGGTAACAACGGGAAGCGGGCCCGCATGGATACTAGCTGGAGGGAAAGTTGTCTCAGGAACATGGTCACGAGAGACAGACACAGAATGGTTTACTATCCAAGATGAGAGTGGTAGTGACCTCAAGGTCCCCCCTGGGCGTATCTGGGTCACGCTAGCTCGAAATGGTCGAACAACAATTCAATAATATAAAACCATTTCTATCTAACGGAGAACTCCAGTTAATAGAACCCCCACTCGGTCTGAACGCTGTAGATAACCTGATTTCACTGCGGACATAACCCCCGCTAGACCGGCCGATCCAGTAGGTTCAGCATTTACACCATATAGATTCACTAAATCGTAGGCCATAGATATCTCTTTTTCTGAAGCCACGATACTTTCTCCTCCTGTATGAGCAAGTGCTTTTACAACACCAATCCAATCATAGGTAACATCGTCGAGGATCCCAGTTGCAAGGCTTTCTGGTTCCTCCCAAGGTGACATTAACGTTGCAGCATTAGAAATTGCATAATCGACTTTTTCTTGACCTGGCATCCCCTGAGGAAGTCCTTTCCAGGCCTTATCGAACGGAGCACACCCTTCAGCTTGGACTGCACATACTTTAGGAACCGTTTCGAGAATTCCGAACTCTTTAGCTTCTAATAGGCCTATAGTGCAGCTCGTAAGCAGGGCTCCACCTCCAACTTGTATAAAGAGGTGATCTATGGCATTAGACGAAATTACCTCCGCTAGCTCCCACCCCAATGTTCTTCCACCGTCTAAAGCCAAAATATTTTCAGAAGCTTGAACGCTAAATGGAAGTGAACCTTTTTTGATGGCTTCTTGAAACTGATTCATACATGGATCCCCGAGCTCGCCCACTTTCCGGTCGCATACATGTATGGTCGCATCAAGGTTCTCAAGCTGGTTTACTATATTTGGGCTTGCCCAAGTAGGTATAAAAACATCTATCGGCCTACTAACAGCCCGCGCAACTGTTGCTGCGCCTAATGCAGCATTCCCGCAAGAAGATATAGCTAATCTTTTGTCTGTATCGGTAGCATTAACAGCTAAATGAAGTAGCACTCCCATTAAGTGCCTCGCTTTGTGGGATCCGGCAACATTGTTAGTTTCGTCCTTCCAAAGACAGAAATTTGGAAGTGCATCTGAAGCTCCTACCCACGTTCCTGTTGGAGTTATACGAAATCCAGAACCATCTATAGTTGAAATAGCTGTATCGATTTCGGTTACTAACGAAACATAATCTTCATCGGTCCAGCCTTTATCGGTGGCGTAATGCCATGACCATAAGAACTTTCTCCATTTTATATATGGGTTCGATGCAGGCTCTTCAGATGTGGGCCAAGTTGCCCCAGGAGGTGTAGGAAGCCAAGATTGGCTTGAGGCATTTGTTGACTCAAGCACCTAGACCGTCACACCCGTCTGATCATTAAACTCTTCGACCATGGTGTCCCATGCCGGCGTCATTGTGTGAAGGTAGTCCCAGAATTTCTGATCCCGCCGAGCGTCGAAATCTTCTACACTAACTCCTTGTTGCTCTACCCACGTGTAGTAACCTAAGTTAAAGATTCTTTCCCGACCCATTTCATCCAATTGCATTAGATGTTCGGTATTAATCTCCTTTAGGAAAGTAGATGCTATCTCGCTGGCATGGCCCATATCGAAATCACCATTAAATTCGCTTTGTAACAATTGCTGTTTTTCACTCTCGTAAAGCTCGGAACCGTCTGTCGCAACAGTTATGACAACGTCGTTTTCACCAAGGTTGAGAGCTTTCGCGGTCTTTATTGCAGCTGTCATATTGCAGATAGAAGAAAAACCGAAATGGTGGAGATTCATAACAATTTCTGCGTCTATTCCCATTTCTTCAACGAGGAATTTTTTTCCCTCCTCAGTTGTAAAAACTAGGTTCAACCTATCAGTTGCTTGATCACTAACTCCTACAACTATGTCCGTATTCATGACGTTATGAATTAGAGGTATATGTTTATCTCCGATTCCCTGGATATTATGCTCCCCGTATCCGTTGTAGAGCATGGTAGGACATTCTAATGCTTCAACGGCAACGATCTTTGCTCCGAAATCATCCTTTAACCTATCTCCTGCTCCTAAGGTGCCGGCAGAACCAGAAGCAGATACGAATGCTTTCAATTCAAGCTCAGGGTTAGCTATTCGCATTGTCTCGAAGACATGTCCTAGAGCTCGCCCAGTTACCTTGTAATGCCCTATGTGATTCGCGTACTCTGAGAATTGATTAAAGATGAAATTGGTTTCGTCCTTCTGTAGTTCATTGCAGGCGTCATAAATCTCTTTGACATTACTTTCTGAACCGGGTGTTCGTATCACGTCCTCTGGATCTAGAACCCACTTATCTAACCAGTCGAAGCGCTCTTTACTCATGTTCTCTGGCAGCACTGCAACACCTCGACTTTGCAATAAAGTCGATATTGCTATTCCTCCCCGAGCATAATTTCCAGTGGATGGCCATACTGCACGATGCATATCAGGATTGAACTGTCCACTGACTACTCGTGGCAAAAAACACGAATATGCTGCAAGAACTTTATGTGCAGTAATCATTGGAAAACGATTTCCGAACAAAAGAACAATTTGGGCATCAACTCCGGTTAATTCCTTCGGAAGAACGATATGTTCCGGCAAAGTTGTTTGGCGAGCACTCTGAAAGGAGTTGTACCAATGCACACGAAAGAGATTAAGTGGGTGAGCTTCATTTGGGTCAATTTCTTCTAATTTAGTAAGGATTTTTTCAGGAATTGAAGAAGGGTCTGAAAGTTGTTCAAAGGTAGGTAATAGAATCCCAGCCTCTCGAAATCTGCTGATAGACCTCTCATAGTTTTGCTGATCCACAACTGACTGCAAGAGCCCATATTTCGCTATATCGATATCCAAAGTCATACATTCACGGTATCGCGTTCTCGTTCTTCGGAGACCGTACTGACGGTGTTTATTGAACTATCTGTTAACACCATATGAATATTACTTACCGAAGAGCACAGGCCTCTTATAGAAGCTACGGTGAAGAAATATGGCTGATATGACGATCGATCTACTAGATGGCGAATTCTACGTAGATGACCCTTATACGGCATATCAGTGGATGCGTTCTGAGTGCCCGGTGTATTGGGATGCAACAAACGAACTCTGGGGAATTTCAAGATATGAGCATGTAGTTGAAATTGAGAAGAATAAAAAAGTATTCATTAATTCTGACAAAGACAAGGGGGGGTACCGCCCAAATATGCCCGCCGACCAATCGATTATTGGCCTTGATGACCCAGAGCATAGTGTTCGGAGATTACTTGTTTCTCGACGGTTCACGCCTAGATCAGTTGATTCTTGGATTCCACATATTGAGGGCGCTGTCCACAGGTTATTGGATGATGCTACTTCAGAAGGTCGACCTATCGATATTGTCGGGGAGTTAGCTGCCCCGCTACCGGCAATGATGATAGGCCACTTACTTGGATTCCCGAATGAACTTTGGCCTGCACTGCAAAGGTGGTCGGAAGAAACGATAGCTCTTGGTGGCGGCCCGAGTTATGCCAATGATGCTGGGACAACTGCAGTGTTTGAATTCGTTCAAGCTTGTTCGGATTTGTATGAAGAAAAGCGTAAATCCCCTAGAAATGACATCATGAGTGCTTGGGTCGAAGCTGAAAGAAATGGCTTGAGAGATAAGGCAGACTTTGGGTTAGACCAAATCATAAGCGACTGTCTTCTTTTGCTAGATGGCGGTGCAGAAACGACAAGGACAGTTATAGCTCGGAGTCTTTTAGAACTAACTAAAAACCCTGACCAATGGGATCTTTTGAAAAATGGAGCCAATCTAGATTTAGCGGTGGAAGAGTTTATTCGATTTGTTACGCCTATCCATAATATGTGCCGCGTCGCCACAGAAGATTATGAAATTGGTGGAGAGGTAATTCGAAAAGGGCAACAGATCGTTCTTATGTATTCGTCGGCAAATCGTGACACATCTCATTTTGATAATCCGGAAAAACTAAATATCGCTAGAGATCCTAATCATCATATTGCTTTTGGGTTTGGTACCCATTTTTGCTTAGGGGCATCATTAGCGCGATTGGAAATAAAGCTTTTCTTTGAAATTTTTCTCGAACGAATAGCCAGCATTAAGTTACTCTCTGAACCTGTCGAAATGCCAAATTCATTTGTTTACGGTCTGGCTTCATGCCTTATGCATCTCGAAAAAGAAATTTGAAAAAATTCTCATTTTTAGCTGATGTATAGTTAAATAAATCCGGCGAAACAGTACCTGGCATTAAAACTGATTTTTAATCTCTATATTTAAGGATCTCCAAGGATTTCTTTGTCTGTCAGACCTATCACGAATTCAGTGAACTGTGGTCCTCTACGAAGTGAATGACCTCCATCAACGTTGATGCATTGACCGGTGATCCACCGTGAATCTGGACTAATCAGAAATTTCACTAATGAGGCAACATCTTCAGGGATCCCAATGTCCCCCAAGGGCGTATTGTCTATATAGGACTTAAAGGTTTTGCTGTCTCTAGGCACTCCCTCCATTATCTCAGTAGCAATAAAGCCCGGCCGTACAGCGTTGAAACGGATGTTCGACTGTCCAAATTCGTCTGCAGCATTCCTGATCATGGCTTCTATCCCAGCTTTTGCCGCGGGATACGCTCCGAACCAAAGATGAGTCAAATGCCCAGCGATTGACGACATCCCTACGAATGAACCGCCTCCTGATTGTTTTAAGTAGGGTACCGAATGCTTTATACACAGCATCGTCCCTAAAACGTTGAGGTGAAGGACCCTAGTGAACTCCTCAAGGCTTTGAAGATGATATGGGGCTAGTGCCCCACCTCCTCCAGCATTGGCAACCACTCCATTAAGTCCGTTTCCAAAACGGGAAGCTGCCACCATAGTCTCTTCTACCTGTTCCTCTTCAGTCACATCACAAACTCGGTATTGGATATTTTCTTCCCTGCCAGTGGCTTTTACGATTTCTTCTTGTGCCTGTTGAAGTCGCCCCTCGGTTCGTCCGCAGATAGTAACTGAAGCACCATTGCTCACTAAGGAACTAGCACACGCTTTACCTATACCAGTACCGCCTCCAGTTACCAGAACTCCATATCCGCTTAAATCATCCCCCACCATCTAGTTCCTCCTCAAATCTCATTTAGGTCTTTCTTCAAATGCCGTTCGTATTTCATTTACGCTTTTTACTTGACTCATCATTCGCAAGTCTTTCTTCCATAATGGTTGCTATACCAGGAAAGCCTTGGATCTGGCTCAAACGTCGGTTCAAGTAAAAGAAGGATCCAAGTATTACAAGTGTCGTGAAGGGCCAATTTACAAAAAATCGTATGATCAAATACCCGTCAACCGAAGCATTATTAAATAACCAAATATCGAATGCAGAGCTAGAAAATTGTGCAAAAGCTATAAATACTGAAATATGGTTCATGGCCTTCTTATAGACCGGTTGAGATGTAATGCTTCTCTTGAATCCCAGAATCAACGGTGCATATTTCGACAGCAGATTTTTTTTCAGAAGAACAGAAATAATAAGCACAAAGCCGACCGATGCTTTTATCCCGATACCGATTCCAAAATACACCGCTTCGCTGTCTGTAATGATTCCAATGACTCCCCTTGCGATAATACCGATAGTTACTACCGGTAAAAATCGGCCGATAGGGTGCCCCTGACGGTATCTCTGGAATGTAATTTTTAGCGACCAAACCGTCGCTACAACAATCGCCCATAGCAAACCAAACAAACGATTAACGACAATGAAAGCGAACAGGGGGAACAAAGCTTCCCATATGTTTCTATCTCCTGTTGGAGCGATTGGGTGATTTGGGACTTCTGATGAAGGTCCCTGTTCTTTGTCTTCAGCCACTTTCCCAGTTTGGCCTACTTCAGACAAAAATCCTCTTTCCGCCCTGATTGTTTATTTAGTGACGGATGGTCTAAAACCTTTATATGTCTTCCAACAAAGATAGAACAATAGCCATTACGGGAAGTGCATCTGGTATTGGGGCATCCTTAAGGAATTCTTTAGAGTCGGATGGCGCTAATGTTATTGGGATCGACCTTAATGATGCGGACGTTATAGCGGATTTAAGCGACCTCGATGGCAGGAATCAAGCTATATCAGAAACCCTTGATAGAGCAGGAGGTGCTTTAGATGGCCTCGTTACTTCCGCTGGGGTAGGGCCGCCCTATGACCCTGAGAAAATTATTTCTATAAACTGGTTGGGGACAGTTAAGATTATCAATGGATTGCGCGAAGCCTTAGCTGTTTCTAATTCCACTGCGAAAGTGGTAGCTGTCTCTTCAAACTCAACGACTATTACACCAAATGTCCCTGAAAATCTTATAGAAGCATGCCTCGCTTTCGACGAGGAGCAATGTAATCAAATTCTAGGAGGCTATTCCGGCATGGCCTCAATGGCTATTGCTTATGCTGCTTCGAAGACGGCGGTTGCTCGTTTCGTCCGAAGATCTGCCCCCTCTGAAGAATGGGCTGGATCTAGAATTAGATTGAACGCTATAGCTCCTGGAGCGATACTTACCCCTCTTCTTCAAGGAGGTCTGGATGACGAAGAATTCGGGGATGCCATAAAGACATTACCGATTCCTGCTGGGGGTTTCGGATCTCCTGAAACTGTTGCTAAGTGGATAAAAATGATGCTCTCCGACGCAGCAGATTTTATGTGTGGCTCAGTAGTCGTCGTGGATGGCGGATCAGATGCTTTAATCCGCCCTGATGATTGGCCAAAATCTTTCACGATCTAAATGACCCAATTGGGCGGGACTAAGTCTTAGGGGTATGTTGGTATTTACTTCGAAGAACCTAGAGAAAGTTTAGTTAAGGAAAGTTATGTATCCCGGCGTTCATGCAAAAAGTCATCCAAATAAGCCTGCTCTTGTAATGTCAGATACTGGTGAAAGTATGACATACGAGGAGCTCCACTCTTACGCAGAAAAAGTAGCAAACCTTCTACAAAATGCCGGTTTCAAGACCGGAGATCATATTGCCTTGTGTCTGGAGAATCGACTTGAATTCTTACCTATCTGTTGGGGCGCCCATTACGCCGGCCTGTATTACACCGCTATTAGTTCTCGCCTAACCGCACCAGAGATTGAATACATCATTAAGGACTGTGGGGCAAGGGCATTCATTACTTCACCTTATAAAGGGTCTGAAGCTCTAGAGGTTGCTTCAGAAATTCCTGATGTTTCGCTCCGGTTATGCGTCGGGGGGAATATTGATGGATTTGACTCTTTAGAAGACCTCTTAGACCAACAGCCTCTTAGTCCGGTAGGTCCAAGAATTGAAGGTGCTGACATGCTCTACTCTTCTGGAACCACTGGACGCCCGAAGGGAGTGAAAGTGCCCCTCCCTGGTACCTCTCTGGGAGAAACTGACGGAGTTACGGCTCTAATGGGAGCACTATTCGGTGCAAATCAGGAAACAAACTACCTTTCTCCTGCGCCACTCTACCACGCAGCCCCGCTTAGATTCTGTAGAGGAATCCACAAGATAGGAGGAACAGTAGTTGTAATGCCAAGATTCAGCCCACATGAAATGTTAGAAAGCATAGAAAGGTATAAGATTTCTTTCCTTCAGGTAGTTCCTACGATGTTTGTCCGCCTGTTGAAGCTCGACCAGAGCGCTCGCGATAAAGCTGATGTCACCTCTCTTCAAGGAGTTGTTCATGCAGCGGCTCCATGTCCAATACCTGTCAAGAAGCAAATGATTGATTGGTGGGGTCCAATCATTCACGAATACTATGCAGGAACTGAGGGGAACGGTTTCTGTTATTGCAATAGCCAACAATGGCTTGAACATGAAGGTACCGTTGGAAGTGCGATACAAGGAACTTTACACATCGTCGATGACAATGGGGAAGAATTACCAATTGGGGAAGTTGGAGCAGTTTATTTTGAAAGCGACTCCACCTTCGAGTATCACAACGATCCAGAGAAAACAAAGGGAGCGAGACTTGCAAATGGCTGGTCGACCCTTGGCGATATCGGTCGACTTGATGAAGATGGGTATCTCTACCTCACTGACCGAAAAGCCTTCATGATTATCTCCGGAGGGGTGAACATTTACCCACAAGAAGCTGAGAACGTGCTCACTATGCATCCCAAGGTTTTAGATGTCGCAGTTTTTGGAGTTCCAAACGATGACTTAGGTGAAGAAGTGAAGGCAGTAGTCCAGCTGATTGACCCTGCGTCAGCAAGTGCGGATGTGGAAAGAGAGTTACTAGCTTTTTGCCATGAGCAACTAGCAAAGGTTAAATGCCCGAGAACTGTCGACTTCAGAGATGAACTCCCAAGACATCCAACTGGCAAACTATATAAACGCCTCCTCCGAGATGAATACTGGGGAGATAGAAACAGTCGAATCGTTTAGGAATCAAATATGGATATAACCGAAATAAGTGACCGGCTTGAGATAGAGCAATTAATGGTCCGTTACATTGAAGCAATCGACTCTAAGGACTGGGACCTACTGGATAGTGTTTTTACTGAAGATGCCCATCTCGACTATGAAAGTTCTGGTGGCCCTGAAGGGAAAGGAGAATATCCTGCTATCAAGCTATGGCTGCAGAATAGTTTGGCTATTTTCCCCATGACCCAGCACTTAATCGGTAAATCTTTAATAGAAATCGATGGCGATTCCGCAACGTGTCGGACAATATTTTCTAATCCCATGGGGGTTCCTATTAACGAAGAAGGAATCTATGATCCCGCTGGCGAGCAACTTCACATATTCACAGTTGGGGGATGGTATAACGACACGTGCATCCGAACAAAATTAGGTTGGAAGATTAGCGAAAAAGTCGAAGAACAGGCTTACATGGAAGGAACATTTCCTCCGTTCGAATAGGAAACGTGAAGGCATCAGCCGTTTTGAGATAACCATTCGTACATAGCAATACCACTAGCAACTCCGGCATTGATCGACCTTGTAGACCCATATTGAGTTATCTCTAATATCATTTGACATTCACGAATCATCTCAGCACTCAGACCCGGCCCCTCTTGACCAAAAACTAAAACACAATGTGCTGGAAGTTCCGTGGTTTCAATAGGAACTGAATTTCTAATATTATCGACCCCGAGTACTGCTATGTTCTCAGCTTTAGCCCATAACGCGAATTCTTCTACCGTCTTGTGGTGTTGTACATGTTGATATCTGTCTGTAACCATCGCTCCTCGCCTATTCCAACGACGTTTACCGACAATGTGGACAGCTTTTGCCATGAAAGCATTCGCGTTTCTAACGACGGTACCTATATTAAAATCATGCTCCCAGTTCTCTATTGCTACATGGAATGGATGACGAACCGCATCAAGATCTTCAATTATTGCTTCTCGTGTCCAATATCTATAACGGTCAACAACATTTCTACTGTCCCCATTTAAGAGAAGTTCAGGGTCAAGTCGAGAGTCATCAGGCCATGGTTTCGGATGGGGGCCTACAGGCATCGAAAATCCTCATCGAACAGACTTAAATCTACATACGAATAGCTATTTGTCATGCTTTTAGCTCTCAGAAAAGATTTCTCCTACTCCCCTAACGGTAGCACTCCGAAAGCCATAACTACGTAATGGAGAGATGCCGCCGTGACAACCAGAAGGTGCCAAATTTCGTGGTACCCGAAAGTTGAAGGCCAAGGATCTGGTTTTCGCAGCCCTACAATAAAAGCACCGAAGGTATAGAGAAGTCCGCCTACTCCCAGCAGTATCATCCACGGGCGATCTAGGGTGTCCCACATTTGGGGTAATGCCAGAACTGATACCCACCCCAGAGTAAGAAACAGTGCATTCATTAATCCATACGGTGGTTCAAAGGGTAGAAAGCGTAACAAGGATCCGAGACCAACTCCAGCCCAGGCAGATATCAGAAGAGTTAACTGAAGCCACCCATCTACGACAAGCATTCCGATAGGCGTGTACCCTCCAGCTATGCAAAAATAGATTCCGACATGGTCTAACCTGCGGAATCTCAACCATTGCCTATCATTGAAATCAGTCCGATGAAATAGTGCACTTATGCCCAACATCGCAGAAATACCAAAGGAAAATGCAAACGCAGCGAAGGCCGTTCTAGCTGATGGTGCGGTCCAAATAAGTACAACTGCCATCGGAAGAGAAAGGAAAAAACACCAAGTATGAAGGACTCCACGGAATCGTGGACGCTCTACAGCTCGTTGACGAACCACCAACAGCGAATTTGGAATTTCATTATCCATTCAAGTTCTCCTGAAGTGAAAAAATATACCCGTATATCTCTTGAGCGCATGCATCAAAAATACCCTGATCACCGCCAGCTGGATCTTGTACTTCTTCCCAGGGTTCTATCATGACGTCACCTAATTGCAATTCGGTGACTCTATGTGCAAAATCTGATTGTGAAGCCTTGAGAAACTTTGCGATGCGAGGGAGAGTGCCTGTAATAGAGCTGACTTCAGGGTGATTACGTCGAATATACTGCACATGCTCGGCCTCGAATACGATTATTAGGTCAGCCCAATGGCAATCTTCGCTTTCTAATTGATGGCTCCGGTGCTGGGTGTCCGAAAGATCCATCTCTGCGAGCGCATCTCTGGTCCTCTGGCTCATTGGTAATCCGGAAATAGAAAAAGTCCCTGCGCCTCGGATTTCTAATGTCGAAGTCATATCTCGCATCATGGTAACCGCCATAACCGAACGGGCAGCATTTCCTGTGCACACGAACAATAGGTTTGCCATCGCTATAGTTCGCCTTCTTGCTCCAACCGAAGAAAAAGCGCTTCGGCTTCTGAGCACAAGCGTTGTCCATCGTGACAAGTAGCCTTAACACTGATTCTCCTTCCACTATTTTGGGTAACCCATCCTTTAAATATCAGTTTTTTGTTTGTAGGAGTAAATGACCTGTATCTAATAGTTAATTTTCCCGTATACCCTGTTTTTCCTTCGGCTAAGCTTTGAACAGCCCCAAATAGTTCGTCATAGAGTCCGGCTATGTACCCTCCATGAACTGACTTCGGCGCACCTTCATATAGCGAAGACAGAGTTGTATCAAATAAATAACCTGGCTGACCATCTGGCCCAGAGTGTAGATGCCAGTGCACCGGCGGTGAGAATGGGTGCAACTCTCCCTGGAACAATGATCTACTCCGGTAACTTTTCGAGGTTTGCTTTCTAGAGCCCTGTGGTTTTTCGGACCAATGAGGAAGGGGATTGCCTTGTAATTTCTCACTGGCTGTCTCGACAAGCAGCTTGGCTGCTAGTAGCTGTTCTGAGCCTAGCTCTACCTCTCTTGTTATTTGTGCCAGGTCATGTATCGCATCCCGCAATTCGCTTGCAGCAGTTAGAACATCTTCTTTCATGGATCCTCCGTAAGGTAGAGAATTCTTAGCAGCCCCAAATGAGCTTTTCCCACCCATAGGATTGTATGGGATCTTGATGATAAGGTCAGCTTTAAAGACCTAAACAGTCAGCGATTCTTTCTCGTTGACTATAGATGTCCCCCCAAGAAGAAGACAGAGTCAGCCCTCTTTTCAACCATATTTGCAAGTCATACTCCAGAGTATACGCAATAGCCCCGTGGCACTGAAGAGAAGTTTTACAGGCTAAATCAACAGCTTTTGACGCAAGCAACTTTGCCATATGGGTCGCAAGTTCTGGTTCAGTATCGTCCTTATTAAGAGACCAGGCTGCCCTATACACCATAGGTCGAGCGAATTCTATTGCCTTTCCTGTGTCAGCTAAGTGATGTTTTATCGCTTGGTTAACGCCAACTGGTTTTCCAAATTGTTTGCGTTCTTGTACATACTCGACAGTCATATCCAATAACTGCTGAGCTACCCCTATACATTGGGCAGCAGTGGAGACTCCAGCTCTTAATTTTGTCTTTTCAATCAGCGACTGAACCTTATCAGAGTCGCCTTCAATAACTGTGTTGGCGCTAATATCCCAAATAACAGAAAAGAGCCTGCGAGAAGAATCTACGGAAGTCTGACGCTTAAGGTCAACAGACTCTTTGTCTACTAGGTGCAAAAGACCGTCACGAAATAAGAGGAGGTAGTCAGCCGAGTCAGCTCCGAGAACATATTGGCCCTCAAGGGCGACCGAAAGGCGTTGTCTTCCGTTGATTGCTGATTCGAGAATACTCGTGAACTGGCTTTCGATGTTACATTCCTCCAGCAAAGGAATAGATAGAGCAGCATGTTCCATAACTGGTTCAGGACAAGCGGCACGGCCTAATTCTTCCATAATCAAGACAAAGTCCTGATCTGCCATTTCTAAACCACCCAGAGCTTCAGAAGCTGCCATCCCTAGAACTCCCATAGACGCGAATGCGTTCCATAGTTCAGGCATGGTAGTGGAATCAGATTTAACGAACTTATTAATCGCCTCAGGGGTGCAGTCCTTCTTTAGCATCTCTCGGGTCGCCTCAGCAAAAAGCAACTGCTCATCTTGGAAGGAAAACTTCATCTAACCCCTCCTATAAGCACAAACTTTCTGAGAGCAACTAACAACATGGTCACTTCCTTGGCAGTCCGAGTACACGTTCTGCAACAATATTCCTCTGGATCTCATTTGTGCCCGCATATATCGGCCCGGCGAGCGCGAACAAGTATCCTGACATCCAACTTCCACTATCTTCAGCATCTGGTGCACCCTCAACAAGTTCTCCTTGTTCAGAGAGCATGCGAAGAGCTGAGGCATGAATCTCAATATCAAGCTCTGACCAGAAAAGCTTCATGTAACTGGCTTCAGCTCCTAACGTTCCACCTTCCATCAGCATTGTTGCTTTTTGAAACACCTGATATCGATACGCCTGCGCATTAACATAAGCATCTACCACCTGATCTCGGATAGCAGACGGAAGAAGTGGATTTCGCTCTATTGCTTCCTTATATAACTGCACTAATCGATCAGATGCTGCTAAAAACCTTCCGGGTGCCCGTAAATTTAAACCGCGCTCACTACTCGCCGTCGCCATGGCTACGCTCCAACCAGATCCCTCATCTCCGAGTAAATTCTCAGCGTGAACCCTACAATCATCAAAGAAAATTTCAGCGAAAGCAGGCTCTCCATCAAGACGAGAGACGGGCCTTCTGATCAAACCAGGGGAATCTCCAGGCACTAAAAGATAGCTCAGCCCTGCATGACGTTCACTAGCAGGGTCCGTCCGAACGATACAGAAAATCCAATCAGCCCACGCCCCTCTTGAACACCATGTTTTCTGGCCATTAACGACGTAGTGATCTCCATCACGTACGGCAACCGTTTTTAAACTAGCTAGATCACTGCCAGAATCTGGCTCTGACCAACCTTGAGCCCAAATCTCATCGCCATTTGCCATTTTTGGAAGAAACCGATCTTTCTGTTCTTCTGTCCCCCAACTAAAAAGGGTAGGGGCAAGGAGACTTATACCATTCGTGTTCACTCTGCCTGGCGCCCCAGAGAGATAATATTCTTCTTCATACAAAAGCCATTCAATTAGAGAACAATCACGCCCACCATATTTTTTTGGCCAATTCGGAACTGACCATCCTGCTTCAAACAACGTTCGTTCCCATGTCCTATGTTGTTCAAATCCCAGCTGGGTATCCATTGGGGCCCATCGGTCATTAGGCTTATTCTCATTAATCCAGTTTCGGATCTCATCACGAAAAGCTATTTCATTTGAGTTGAAAAATAAGTCCATAACTTACCAACTAACTAAGGTTTTGTTGATTTAATCCACTTAGGATGTCAGATGCTTCAGCGATAATGCCTCGAAGGATCATTTCAACTGGCGGAGCAGAATTTATTACGCCCAAACCAACTCCAGTTGGCATAATCCCTATCTCATGGTTGCCTTCAACCATTGTTGCTTTTGTGAGCATGGGAGCATTGGCCGCAAGCATGAGTTGAGACCATGTGAGG
This sequence comes from Actinomycetota bacterium, assembly GCA_002715425.1. The sequence continues at coordinate 64,196 of PAYW01000010.1, forward strand.
TCCTGATTTTTCTTCATTGAGATTGCTTCACTAATTAAATCGGAGAATGTTGTTTGCGTTAGACGCCGAAACTTGAGCGCATTAACCATCGCCCGAGGAAACCGAAGTAATTTTGCTGATTCTAAACCTCGAACCATCGTCGTGTTAATAACTCTTTGCGGAACACCATCAATTGCTCGAGTGCGGACCGTATCGGTAACTGCCGATTCAAAATATGCTTGCTTGACGCTTTGTGGCACACCGCTCTCTTCGGAAAGTAGGAAACGAGTACCCATAGCTATCCCTTCAGCTCCCCAAGCAAGTGAGGCAACAAGCCCCTTCCCATCTGTAATTCCCCCCGCAGCTAGGACAGGAATATCGACAGCTGACGTCACTTGAGGGACTAGAACAGCGGTAGGGACCTCTCCAGTATGCCCACCCCCTTCACTACCTTGAGCGATCACCGCGTCAACTCCCCATTCTGCAACCTTTTCAGCGTGTCTTCGCGCTGCGATAGTTGGGATCGTTACAACTCCACTATCTTTGAGCTTCTTGACCATGTCCGGCTTGGGAGCTTGTGCAAAAGATACGATCTTAACTCCGGACTTAATGCTCCAATCCAACCGGTCTTCAATATCAGGAGCATCTGTTCTAACATTAATTCCAAACGGCTTATCGGTTGCCTCTTGGATTTGCACAACGGACTCTTTCATCTCGTCGAAAGTCTGAGTTGCAGTTGCGAGGAAACCAATCCCTCCAGCTGCACTAGTTGCAGCAGTTAACCTAGCCGTCGAAACCCATCCCATCCCAGTTTGAACAATAGGATATTCAATCTTAAAAAGTTCACAGATACGAGTATGCAATCTTGGGTGACTAGTACTCATTCAGGAACCTCTTGATACCTCATCCCCGTAGGGTCAATAATTTCCATGATACGAAGCTCTTCTTCATCAGGAACACGCGTCTGATCTACTTTTACTGGAATAATCAGCTCAAAAGACGTACTTTCTATGACCTCACTCATCTCAACCCCCGGATGAATAGATCGAATTCGCATTCGATTTTCTGGCGTCTCAAAATCAAACACACCGAGATTGGAGACTACCCGATGAACATCGTGAAATCGATTTTCAGGCTGCCCAAGAGCTCGCATTCGGTCATAACCTGGGCCAGAAACGATATCCACTTCGGAGACAAAACTTCTTTGAGAGTGACTAGGCACCCAATAGCTCGTCCGATGGTTGATTAGATTTCCGGGGGATCCCCTTAAACCCAATAGTTGCGCTTTTGGCTTTTTATAATTACCTATCGCCGCAATGTTTTGATTTCCGTATTGATCAATCTGGGTAGCTCCCATCATCACGTGCCTTCTCCCAGACCAAACAATGTCAAAAATAGTTCTATAAGGTACGTAGGCTTCAACCGTTCGTTCAGCAGAGGGATCATTAAGAGGCAAAGGATTAGTTGCTAAAACCGAAACGGCATCAGTCATAACGACATCGGGTGAAAACGTTGCCTTCGCTAGACGTCCTCCAATAATTGGACTAATTCCTATTGGATTACAAAGAATATCTGCCTCATCTCTGAAACAGTCAGCAATCGCTGCAACGCAGATATCTGCTCGCATCATGACCTTTGCTCCCAACTTTTCACAGCTGCCAAATACTCTTCATGTGAACCAGCTTGAAGATACTTTTCATTGAACACATCCCACAACTCTTTATCCGATGCTGTTGCGGCATACATCTTTTGGAAGGCTTCATCTCTACTGTAGTCAGGGGGGCATTCTGTAAAATGTGCCCCCATAGGAGCTTCAATTACCCCATCTACGAAGATTCTAGGAATCTTTAAGGTATGTACGCTCCCCTCTTCTAGGAAATTTTCAGTAGGAATAACTCTCTCGCAACTCATAAATGTTCGCTTCGCTGCCATAGCAAATAGGTCATCAAAATAGAGGTCTGGCCCAAGAAACTGTCCGTTACCTCCTGCGTCAGCTCTATTCATGTGAATAATTGAAATATCTAAATCAAATGCGGGGATAGCTACTAGAGTTTCTCCTTCTCCCCCATCCTGTCCCGGATACGGTGAAACGATAGTTCGGAGCTCTGGATTCATAGCTAACATATCGGATCCGAGGCCTGCCCTCGTGGGGTAAAACGGAACTCTATGTGATGCAGCTAGAAGCCCAAGATAGAAAGCACCCTCATCAAATTCGACAGCCTCAATTGTTCCAGTTTGGCGAGCAACACGAAAATGGGGCTCTAAAGGTATCGAGTCGAGAGAAACAAATCCATAGACTGCTTTTTTCAATTGTCCGGTTGTAGATAGAATTCCGATTTCGGGCCCGCCGTAACTAACTACAGTTAAGTCAGTTACACCTGATCGGATTATCGCTCGAACGAGCGACATAGGTTTTCGGCGTGACCCCCAACCGCCAACACCAATAGTCATGCCACTTTCCAACTCAGCTATGAAGTCCTCTTCAGTTATGACCTTGTCAGCCATTGGTTCTCCCATGATCGCGAAAATTCTATATTTTCCAGATAACTAAAAAGGTTATCTCAATTCTTCCCTCGATCTGCCACAATAAGGAAAGCAACATTTTTAATACTTTGATCAAATAGGGGGCCAA
>PAYW01000011.1 GCA_002715425.1 Actinomycetota bacterium
ACGCAAAGAAGGTAGATTTGCTCCGTCTCTTGGCTGCCCAGTTGGTGGGAAAAGCGAAAGGACAAATGGAACTACAGCCGTTCCCCAAAAAGCCGCTTCCCATGAGGTATCGGCAGCAATGCCACCCACGATCGGAGCCAATCCTACCCCTAACGCTTGAAAACTAGAATAAATTCCTACCTGCCTTCCGAACCGTTCTGGTGGAACCAACTCGGCCAGCCCAGACAGAAGCAATGGGGTAATAAATGCTGTAGCAATTCCCTGAAGGCTCCTAGCAAACAAAAACATAGTGATGGTAGGTGAAACTGCGCATAAGACCGACGCGAACGCGTACAGAAGGTAGGTTCCCCTGACGGTACGTTTTCTTCCCCATCGCTCGCCAAGCGTTCCTGAAACTAATAGGAGAAGCGCGAACGGAAGGAAGTAGGCGGTGAAACCCCACCCGATTGTCTGGGAGGACACATTAAAGCTACGCCGAAGCTCAGGGAACATTGGAAGGATTACCGCCGCTCCAAAAGGTCCCATGAAGCCGCCCACATAAAAAGGAAGATGAAATTCTCTAGTTTTCATGAACTCACCGGCTCTCGCGGTTACCTTTAACCACTTACGGATGTACAGATATCGATAACTAGACGAGGAGGATCAGGAATCTCAAGGACTCGGAATCCTGCCCTATTCTTTGCGCCAATAGCCCATACCAGCTTACCTTCTACCTCTCCTCCAAATACCGCTTCAGTAACATTGAGCATTCCCGTTGCTTGAATCTCTGTAAGGCCTGAATATTCGGATGGGATTGAGCCTCTGCTATATGCATAGGCATGAAGTAGAATCTCGAGATATTCAGATCCTTGAACCTCGATACTCTGCCCGCTGCCAAATTGGATCGGTGGTTGGGAAACCCACTGTACGGAATAGCTGTCAGGGGGGCCCGCAATACTGCCAGAAGGGTTTGATTCAAACTCCAGAACAAATCTATCGAAGTCGAAATGCGCTCCTAGTCTTGCGTCTACCATCAGAAGATTTTGGGCTTCTCCATACGGCGATCGATATGGCCAATAGGAAATATTTGGTGGAGTTTCTTTCGAGCAATCCAACTCCGCATCAGCTGCATTCTCTTTTTTTTCTGGAATCGGTTGCGTAGTCTCCTGAACTGGTTTTTCAGGGATCACGTTTTGCTGAGGGGCGTTCTCTTCTGCACTTTCATCTGGGCCTGAATTTTGAGATTCCGTTGACTGGTCCTGACCGGAGCCTTCTTTAAGAGCTAGCTCACTTACACTAAATTCCATTTCCCCTGTGCTGCATGCACCGATAAGCAAAGTGATAACTAGTAGAAAAAAGATCTTAGAAGCACGAGGACAATCAGATGGATTAGTTATCATTGCGTTCCTTCAACTGCCATAGTTATTTCCATTACATATGAATCTTTCCTATAGATTAGAACGGATCATCTTCTCGTTGGGGTCGCTAGTAAGAAACTTTCGGAAGCCCGCTTCAGTTAAATAGCTTTTGCCTGAGTGCTCTAGGAGGTTACGTTGAAGTTAAGGAGGATCCGCTCATCTCCGAAGAAACCGATTTGAGTATATGATGCCGTTGAGAGGCGGGTTCTTAGAATAGGAATTTCGACTCCAAGAACCCAGTGAAATGCTGATTTTATCGGCAGTGTATGGGTTACTACAAGAAGGTGTTCCTGTTCACCGATAGAGAGGTTATCGAGTGATGCGAAAACTCTTTGGTTTACTTCTTGGATCGATTCACCACCGGGCGGTTTATAACTTAGATCTGTTTTGTATCTCTCCCATTTGTCAGAATCGATGGATGATATGGGATGGCCTTCCCATTCTCCGAAATTGCATTCGATCCATTGCTCATCTACATCGGCAGAAATTCCGAAAGCTTCAGCAGTTTTTTTTGCCCTCTGAAGAGGACTCGTTATAACCCTGTCAACCTCTCCGATGGAAGCAGCTGCTCGTTTGGCCTGTTCTTCACCCACCGCGTTAAGAGGTTCGTCTACACGTCCTTGGAAAAGTGACTTTGCGTTATAGTCCGTCTCCCCATGTCGCAGTAACGTTAATAGCCCCATAAATTATTCTTTCCGACTCATATTTGTTCTTTTGATATGGCCTTTTGTGAAGAACAAAGACCGTTCATCTTTGTCAAAGAGCTTATATGTTTTTACAGAATAAGCTATTGCCACCAATCCTATAATCTCCATAAACATCAGAGTAGCTGCCGATTCCCAGTTAGGGTTATCCAAATTACGGATGTCAATACCAGAGAAGGGCCACCAGAACATCGTAGTTCGAGTCCATGCTCTATCTAAGACCAAATATAGGAACATCCCTATAGGCAATCCCAACCATTTACGCTGTCGAAGCCGCCTGCCAGTAAATACAATCATGACAATTGACATTACAGCTACTGGACTAACTAGGGAATGAAGTACCCACGGGCCACCAATGTACATTTCTACTGTAGGTAACACTGCACCCAGCACTACCAATCGGTAATCGATCATCGGGCTCACAAAAACTTTAGCAACAATGAGAAAAGATAGTCCTGCGAACCAAAAGAACATGTTAGCGAACAAGAATGCAGCCGCATTCTTCACAATTAACTAACTCATCTGGGGGTAGTTTTTTTAGGCGGTCAACTTCTACTGCAGGCAAGTCGAGATGACATCCTTTACAAGTCATCCCATTCAGCTGAGCTACCCCAATATTTCCTGACTGTTTTCTAATTTTCTCATATATCTCAAGTAAAGCGGGTGAAGTATTCGAAGCTAGGTCAGAGCGGTCGGCTTCAACGTCCTCGATCTGTTTTTCGATACTTTGTTCTTTACTAAGTAAGGATGCTTCTAACTCGGCTTGTTGTTCGATGTTAGCTTTTTCTTCTATCTCAAGTTGATCATAGAGGGCCTTTAGAGGTTCAACCTGTTCCATTACAACAATGATCTGATCCTCAACTAGGCGTTTCCGCTCCTGCAACCCAGCTATGTCCCCTTGGATCGCTTGCAAATCTTTAATTGCGGATACGTCTCCGCTATAAAGATTTACCTCCTGTTCCGAAACACGTTCTTCTATTGCATTTACTTCATCTTCGAGTCGCTGTTGATCTTCCTCTTTCGATATGAGTTCTTTCGAAACGAAATCTTTCTTCTCATGTAGTGTCGAAAGCGCCTCTAGGAGGTCATTGATGTTTTGTCGCTCTGGAAGATTGTTTTTTTGGTGTCGTAAGGCCGCGATGGTTTTATCACGATCTTGGATTTGCAATAGATGTTCTAATGATTCTGGAGAAGCTGAAGTCATTCCTGATGATCTTACTCAGCTTCTTCATCATTAGATAAATCCTCGGTGCCTTCTTCTTCTCCAGCTTCAGGGTCCTCTTCTTCGTCTGGAAGCTCTTCTTCGTCTGGATCCTCTTCTTCGTCTGGATCCTCTTCTTCGTCTGGAAGCTCTTCTTCACCTTCTGGATCCTCTTCTTCGTCTGGAAGCTCTTCTTCGTCTGGAAGCTCTTCTTCACCTTCTGGATCCTCTTCTTCCTCCTCTGGGGGAGGATCTCCGCAATAGACAGTGACGCGTACGGCTTCGTCATCGAGGTAGTCGTAATCATATTCGCACTCTTCAAAGTTTTCTGGCAGCTCGTCTTCACATGCATCTATCTCTTCATCACTAAAATAATCCAAGGAAATCTGCTCCGGGCATGGGTCAGTTCCTTCTTCCGGATCATCTTCAGTACGGAGGTACTCACCATCGTTAGCAAAGTTTGGGCAATACGGGAATGACCTATCAGGAAGATTTTCATGATATTTAGCGTTGAAAAGTCCCCAAGCTACTGCAGGGAAAGATCCACCGGTAACATTGCCGAAGGGCGTAATCCCACGCATTGTTATTTTCTCATCTGGATTTCCCATCCATACTGCTGTTGATAGATATGGGGTATACCCAACGAACCAAGCATCTTCAAAATTCTCTGTCGTTCCTGTTTTGCCCGCAGCCTGCTGTGACCCCATTTGATTTCCTGCACGTGTGCCCGTCCCAGAGAGGACATTTGCGCGGAGAACCTCAGTAGTCCAGCAAGCTATATTCTCGGTTATTACTCTTTCTGGAAGAAATCGTTCGTCGTTCACGTGGTTATAGATCGATACCCATTCATCACCTTCTAGTCGTTCGATTCTCTCTATAAAATATGGTTCTCTTTGTACACCACCTGATGCTAAAGTCGCATACGCTGACGCCATTTCCATTGGGCTTACTTCTTCAACACCCAATGGAAGGGAAATTACTGGGTCTAATTCACTTTTGACTCCTAGAAGCTTTGCAGTATCTATGACATTTGAGAGTCCAACTACTTGGCCCAGTTTTAAGAACCCACAGTTAGAAGATTTAAGAGTAAGATCTCGAATTTGGGCTATTTCTCCTTCGTCATTGGCAAAGTTGTTTGCCTCATAGACCCCATCTGGCTCTGTATCTTCTGGAAATTCGCAGGGTCCTTCACCGTTTATTTTGTCATCAGTTTGAATTCCTCTTCGAAGAGCCGCTGTGATGACAAAAGTCTTGAAGGATGACCCTGGCTGCCGGCGGCCCTGTGTTGCTAAATTAAATTGACTTTCTGTATCAAAGCTCTCGCCTCCAATCATCGCACGGACCGCTCCCGTATCTGGTTCAACTGAAGCGACTCCGATTGTAAATGTCGGATCAACCTGCCATCGGACTTTAAGGACTTCATCTCTAGCTTCCATTGCCATAGTCTGAACGGCTGGATCGAAAGTTGTGTACACGCGTATACCCCCGTTGATACCAAGGAGGTCTTCGAGCCGTGATTGCAAACCCCCTCCTAAATAGGCCGAGTCCTCAAGGAGTATTCGCCGCACTTCTGCGACGAAGAAGTCATCAGCAGATGGCAACGATGGCTGATTTCTTTCAGTTGGGAGAGGGTATTGAGCATATTCTAGAGCTTCCTGTTCAGTGAAAAAGCCAAGCTCAGCAAGACGATCAAGGACTATGCCCCTTTGGTATTTTGCTATTTGAGGGTTAACGGTCGGGTCATTGACACTCGGATTACTGATGAGGGCCGCAAGCATGGCTGCTTCTGGCCACCCTATTCCTTCATCGAGCGCGAGCGTTATTTCCTCTGGAGATTTATTAGCAAGGTCAACTCCAAAATAGACCTCTGCGGCAGCCTTAACCCCGTATGCGGTACTGCCAAAGAACACTGTGTTGAGATAAATTTCATATATTTCATCTTTTGTGAGTTGATCTTCGAGTCTGACTGCTAAAGATGCTTCTTGGACTTTTCGTTCAACGGTTTGTTCTGAACTTAAAACGAGGTTTTTTATCAACTGCTGTGTAATTGTTGAGCCCCCTTGGCTGATCCCTCCTGCATCGACGTTTTCAATTAGTGCTCTACCTGTGGCTTTGAGATCTATTCCTTGGTGTGCATAAAAATTTGCATCTTCTATCGCTAAAATTGCTTGCTGAACTTCAACTGGGATTTGATCTAGGAGAATCGGGGAACGATTCTCATCAAAGAACGTTGCCATAAGTTCTCCGTTGCGGTCGTAGACAAGAGATCGGGTTCCCGTACTTGCTAGACCCACAGGGCTATGAGACCACTCTCCCGAGGTTGCTATATCCCCAACGTGAGGAGCGCCCAAGATACCAACTATCCCAACAACAAATCCTGAGAGTACTAGCACAATAGCTAGTCGGAAGAGAGCGCTTATCTTTCGCATACATATTTAAAATTAGCGCTTCTAGAGTCCCGAAGGGGGTCACATAGTTGAGTTAATAAGCAACGTCTAGTTTCGTGTGGTCCCATGTTGCTATACGTTGTGCTTTTATAACGACGGCGGTGCGTTTTGTCGACATTGATTCAGCGGCAGTATCGAGCATTTCTTCTGGTATCCCAGGGTTATTTCTTTTCATAACGCCTCGAGCGTAGAAGTGGACCGTTTTAGGATCAGAATATAGTTCGGCAGTTCCATTTATTTGAATCCCTCGAAGTTCTTCGTAGACAAGGCCGTCTTCTAAAAGGCAACTTATTCTTGGATCTCGTTCTAGATTCTTTATTTTCTGTGATTTTGTGAATGTCTCGAAGACAATATCGCCATCAACAACATCAAACCATAAGGTAGAAAGGTGGGGGGTCCCGTCACGATTTATGGTTGCAACTTGAAGACTTTTTTGTTCATCTATGAACTGGACTTGTTCTTCTTCAGACATTCGGATTTGGTCACGTCTACTAGGCATAACCCAATCATAGATCCTTTCCTATCTAAAGCTGCTGGGATCATAGTTTTTTGTTTCCTGTACTTAGTTTGCAGTTCCGAAATTTAAGGGCGGTACTCTGGAGCTATGGATGTCGATAGTGTTCTTGAAATATTTCACCAGATTGCAGGGGAAATCCGTTCGGGTTTAGACAATCTAGATGATTGGGGATTATCTGGAGGGCACCCTGGACAGTATGTTCATGATGTAGTTGCTGACGAAATAGCAATTCCTATCTTATGGAGCGCAGGATTAGGGATAGTGAGTGAGGAATCTGAAAGTCAGGGGCTGGATCGTCCTGTAATTGCGATCGTTGATCCAATTGATGGCTCTACCAATGCTTCCTTAGGCATTCCGTGGTATGCGACTAGTCTTTGCGCTATAGATTCTGAGGGGCTGCTTGCGTCTTTAGTTTGTAATCAGGCAACTGGAAATACTTACGTAGCAGCGAGAGGTATGGGGGCAGAATTAGATGGTGAACCTATTCAACCCTCTCGAAAAGGTGAAATGAGAGATTCTATATTGGTATTGAATGGGCTTCCGCATAGCTATTTCGGATGGAAGCAGTACCGTGCTTTGGGGTCAGCCGCACTTGATCTTTGTAGCGTTGCTGATGGAACCTTTGATGGTTTTGCTGACTTTAGTTCTGGCTTAGCGCTTTGGGATTATGCTGGTGCGGCCCTTATCTGTTCTGAGTCTGGAGTTGCTATAAGTGAAACAAATGGAACGAAACTGGACTTTGAGAATCTTCTGAAATCACCATCCTCAAGGATTAGGCTCTTGGCAGCAGGAACCCAATCCCTTCACGAAAATTTAATCGATAGTGTTGATGTTTAAATTCTGTTCGGTTTGTGGATACTATGAGACCCTTAGGGCGCATAGCTCAGTTGGCTAGAGCATCTCGTTTACACCGAGAGGGTCGGGGGTTCAAGTCCCTCTGCGCCCACCATTAGGATAAATCAAGCGACTACGTTAAGCCGCGACCTTTCCCTAACATGTTTGATCAGAGTGATTCAGCAAACCCTTTAATATCTCGTTGGGTTGCCCTATACACGTCTGGCATGGCATCTAGGAATAGACAATCTCCGGCATGGCAGGTTCCATTGACGGTTCTGCTTACCGCGCTAACTCCCGCCCTCACGAGTTTGCGGTAGAACGAGAGGCCTTCATCTCGAAGAGGGTCAAGCTCATTGACTGAAACTACAAATGGTGGGAGCCCTTCAAGGTCGCTTATGTCAGCATGGTATGGCCATGCCAGCGGATTTGTAGCGTTACTCGAGTCAGGGTCATATAGACGAGAGATAGTTGCCATCTGATCGCCGACATTAAGTAAGTAGTTATCGTTCTCAACGAGTGACAACAGTTCTTCCGGAGGGTCGTGGTAATGGCCCAAAATATAGGGACATTGTGAATAGATACCATCGATACCGTCTATCCACCCTTCTTCCTTAGCTTTTAGTGCGGTGGCTATTGATAGATTTCCTCCCCCAGACTCACCTGACACGAGAACTTTCGAAATACCGAGTAATTCAGAATTTTCGATCGTCCATTGGGTCGCAGATGCACAGTCGTTCAATCCTGCGGGAAATGGATGGGGACCCAGTACACCTCCTCCGTTTCGGAATTCTACGCCGATAACGATTAGGCCAGTGGCAGCGAGTTCATCCCGCCACCTTTGATATCCAACGTTGGAAGCTTGCAGCATCACCATTCCTCCTCCATGGGTATGGACTACCCCTGGAATTGGGATGTCGACAACTGTCGGTTTATGGATGTAGAGGTTGATGTCGTTACCGTCGACACCTTTAATTACCTCTGTATATGACGTGACTTTCTCAGCTGGTGGCGTGGCACCAGTCAGAGCCGCACCCAGTTCGTTAAAGCCCGCTTCAGATTCCAGACTATAAGCGATGATCTCTTCTAGAGGTGAAGATCGATTGACTGGGGGTTGCGGTGGGGCGACATCAAGGCCGATGAGGGCCATGGCTGCAATCATTCGTGGGTCTGCCCGTGGGTCATCTTTGATGTCCATGTTGGGGTTACCTAAACGTCCGGGAAGGTTCTGGCTCATTTCAACTCCTCTTTCTTATATGCAGCCATAGTATCAATGGCCTAAAGCAAGACGAAATTCGGTGAAATGTTAATTACTTATCAAAGAACTATAGGAGTTCTAGGCAACTCAAATCTTCAATTGCTGCAATATTGCGTTTCACCATTTCGGTTATCCATGCAGCACTTCTCTGGTTCCCAGCGTGCATTGATCCGGCGACCATACTAGCGAACGCCCAAAGATAGAGAACCCCATATCGATAGTCCTCCCATGCTACGTCGACTGAATATTCAGATATCCCTTGGGCTTTAACCCCTTCGACGTAACGGGTAATAAGATCCTTTTCGTGGGAGCGACGGACTTCGGTTTGGGTGCTCTGACTCATGAAATAGGCGACATCCACTATTCCGCTACCTCGTAATGGGACTCCCCAATCGACAAAAACTATGGGAAGTTGATCAGGAGTTTGACCAAAAAATAAATTGTCCAGACGGAAATCACCGTGGATGACAGTAACTGGATCGCTATCCAGGCGCTTCTGTAATGCTGGAAGGGCAGCCAGATATCTTTCCTTCGCGTCCAGAAACTTCTCTGGTAGGTATTCCCCGAATTTTTCAACTGTCGGATCCCAGCTAGCTTTTGCACCCTCAACCATGCTGTGGGCATTCTGAGAATTCGAGAAACGGGGTAGCCAGTCGTAACCTGCCTCCACTTTCCCCCAAAAGCTTCCATGCAGCTTCGCTAATTCATCTATACCCAGACCTGTCTCTTCTAAAGTTGCCCCGATGACTTGATCTCCAAGGCGATAATCAGAAAGATCTTCGAGAATAATGACGAAATTAGATTTGCCTTCTATATCGGCCAAGTACACTTTTGGGCTGGCGGAAAGGCTTTGGGGGACTATTTCCAAGTAGCTGCGTATTTCTCGCTCATACACCCCGAAATCTTCAGCCATCTGCCTATTAGTCTCATTGGTCGTCGGAAATTTGACCACCAACGATCGTGGAGCTTCCTGTGTGTGTTCACTATATGTGAGTGAAAGAAATTCTATTTCACTTACCATTCCTCCACGCTCACCGATCGGCGCTCTCTTAATACCAATTATTTTCTCTGAAGAGCGAAGAATCGAAGCGTTACGGAGAACGTCCGTTAACCACTCTTCGGTAACCTGATCAGGCGATATAGGTAAGGGTCGCATCGGGATCGATAAGCCCTGCTATAGGAGATCTAGGCAGTTGAGATCTTCTATAGCAGCAACGTTACGTTTCACCATTTCTGTCATCCAAGCATTACCCCGATCATTCGTTTGATCCATGGATCCCGCAACCAGAGTAACGAAGCACCATTGATACAGCACCGCTACACGGTAATCTTCCCACGCTTCATCAAATGAATAGCCTGTGACTCCCTGTGCTTGTAACGAGTCCAGATATCGCTGGATGAGTTCTTTCTCATGAGCACGGCGTTCCTCCATTTTTGTGCTTTGTGCAAGCAAGAACGCAATCTCCACAGGCCCTCGCCCTCTCACGGGGCCTTGCCAATCAATGAAAGTCATTTTGTGATGGTGAGGTTCTTTCCCGAAGAACAAATTGTCAAGACGAAAGTCGCCATGGAGGACGGTCACTGGTTCTTTATCCAAGTGCTTCTGCAATTCGGGGAGGGCCTTAAAATAGTCTTCCTTGATGTCGCGTATCCATTGGGGCATATATTCATCAAAATTCTGGGCTGCTTGTTCCCAACTGGCTTGAGATCCTTCAAGCATGTTGGTGGCATTCCAGGAATTTGAAAATCGGGGCATCCATTCAAATTCTTCAGAGTCAACTTTCCCCCAGAATGTTCCATGTAGTTTCGCTAATTCTTCTAGGGCGAGTCCTGATTCTTCGAATGTCGCCCCTTCGACTTGGTCCCCTACGCGGTAATCAGAAAGGTCTTCAAGCACGATGACGAAGTCTACGTCTCCTTCAATATCTGCGAGGTGCACTTTGGGGCTCGCAGCGGGGCTTTTAGGGACGATCTCTTGATAGCTTCGAACTTCGCGTTGATACACTCTAAAGTCCATTGCTATTCCACGATTCACTTCGTTCAGCGTAGGGAATTTTGCCACTAAGGTTGCCGGAGCATCTTGGTAGTCCCCGCTGTATGTAAGTGATAGAAGTGAGAGTTCGCTTAGCATGCCAGCCCCTTCTCCGAGTTGTCTTCCTGTTACTTCAGATACTTCGGCCGATACTGGAAGTGAACCGCTATTACGCAAAACTGCTGTCATCCATTGCGGTGTAATCTCTTTCGGTGATTTTGGTAGAGGCCTCATTCGTTCCCTTTCACTATTCGGCTATTAAAGTGCACAAATCTCTCAATAGCAAAATCTTGTTTTGTTGCGTCCCATCGATATTGTGCCGGAGTTCCGATATTGTTAGGTACATGATTCTATGAATACTTAGGGGGATTTTTTATGGAACTGAAACTAAGTGGATTACGAGCTATCGTCCCAGCATCAACAAAGGGCATCATGCGGCGAGTCGTTGAGCAACTAGTCGATGAGGGATGCAATGTCGCTATTTGTTCACGGTCGGAAGACTCAGTAGCAAAAACATTGCGCGAGCTTTCGGGCGGCCGAGGAGAGGTAATTGGTCGAGCTTGTGACGTGTTAGACAAGGAAGACTACGAGTCTTGGATCGAGGAAATGGCTGTGCAGATGGGTGGTGTCGATATTTTCATCCCAGGTGTAAGTGCTGGCGGTGGAGCTGATAGCGAACGGAACTGGTGGAAGAACTTTGAGGTAGATGTGCTCTCAACCGTTCGCGGCTGTGAGACAGTTATCCCCCATATGCAAGATAGCGGCGGAGGTGCGATCACCTTTATAACAACAACAGCTTCTGTTGAAACTTTCGGAGGTCCACAAGCATATAACGCTATGAAAGGTTCCTTACTCGTCTACGCAAAGCAACTTTCTCAAGAAGTAGGAAAGGATAAGATCCGCGTCAATTGTGTTTCTCCTGGACCTATCTACTTCGAAGGCGGTTCATGGGAGATGCTAAAGGACACGATGGCAAAATGGTTCTCAAAAATAGAACGAGATCACCCTGAAGGACGTCTCGGAACTCCCGAGGAAGTCGCTAATTGTATAGTGTTTATTTCTAGCCCTGCAGCGAGTTGGGTATCGGGTACTAACATGATGGTTGATGGCGGCTTTACGAAACGCGTTCAATTCTGATCGGATAAAAGTATGGACATCATCCGTAAACAAACTGTCAAACGAAGCGACCCAAAAAAGCATCCTGGCGGCACCCCGCTAGCGAAAGCTCCCCGAATAGACCTTGGCACGGAGATTATTCCTAAGGAGCGGTATACCTCTGTGGAATTCATGCAATTGGAATGGGACAAAATTTGGACGAAGACGTGGCTGTTGGGTTGTCGCGAGGATCAGATCCCTGAGCCTGGTGATTTTATCTGCACAAATATAGGTGCAGAGTCGGTTATTCTGGTTCGGCAAAAAAACGATGAAATTAAAGCGTTTCATAACGTTTGCATGCATCGAGGCAACCGCCTAGCTGATGAAGGCTTGTGGCACGCTGAGAGTTTCGTGTGTGGTTACCATGGATGGGAGTATGATTCCGATGGAACTTTCGTTGATATTCCTGACTTAGATACATTCCAACAAGGAAAGCCGCCTTGTAGCGGGCTCGCTGAACTTCCATGCGAAACCTGGGTTAGTTTCGTCTGGTTTAGTCTAAATACGGAAGTTGAACCCCTCGAAGAATACATTGGCGACTTAGTCGGACATTTCGAACCGTATCATTTTGAGCGTATGGCGATGACTCGGTGGGTTACAGCAGAGTGGAATTGCAACTGGAAAGCCGCAGTTGACGCGTTCGCTGAGGCTTACCATACTGCTACTACGCATCCTCAGTTGAAATGGTACTTGGACGATTTTGATATTCAGATTGATCTCTACGACAAGCACAGTCGCTATCTCATTGCTTTTGGGTTGCTAAGCCCGCGAGTTGAATCTGTTGGTGAAATTCCTCCACCGTTGAAGTTCTTGTTATCAGATGCTGGTATCGATCCGGCATCTTATGAGGGGCCAGTGAATGGGATTCGCGGAGCAGTACAGAAACAGAAGCGCGCCACACAGGAGGAACAGGGTAAGGACTTCTCAGAGCTCCATGATGACCAGTTGACTGACGACTATAACTACTTAGTTTTTCCTGGGGTAACGTTCAATACGCATTCTGATGATTTGATGCTATATCGGCACCGGCCGCATCCCAGCGACCCAAATAAGTGTTTATTCGATGTTTGGATGTTTGAGCTGATCCCCGAAGGTGAAGAATGGCCGGAACTTCCTAAACATGATTTCCGGCCTGAAGGAAGCACCAGGTCTCTTGGCTTGGTCATTGATCAAGATGCAGCAAATCTTGCTTCTGTCCAAGCCGGAATGAACAGCGCTGGCTACCCAGGGCTTTGGCTATCAGATCAAGAAATTAGGCTTCGCCATTTCCACAAGACAATTACTGACTTTATTGAAAGCTAACGGAAGGTCCTCAGCGACAGCTCTGGGGTTAGACGAATATTAGGAAGCTTCTTTCTGAGTTGTTCGTCGAAGTGGTTGATATTTGCGGTATGTCATTGTTCTCCATACCCATTCCGCCGGACCAAAGCGGAAATGAGCGAGCCATAATTTTGACCATACAAGCTGGATACACCACACGCAGAGAATGAAGAGGGCGACACCACCTCGCCCCAAATCGCCTTTATCAAAAATGGCTGAAAGCACCACTACGCCGAAGACTGTCTGGGTTAGGTAATTAGTAAATGCCATTTGCCCAACCGAGCGGACTCGATCATGTATTGGAGTTGATGGCCTACTATCCCATAGAGAAATAATCGATAAGAATGCTAAGGCGAGTGGTATCGTGGCAACAGTATTCGGCAACTGCCCTATAATCGCAACTTCAGGGTCATAATCGGCTAATGCCTGCCATAGCACTCCAGCAGTTGCCAATGGAAGCCCGAACCCTAGGCCCCACCGAATTGTTTTTTGGTAAAGCGCTCGTTCACTTTTCCCAGAAATAAATCCAGAGCGGTAGAGGGCCACTCCGATCAGCATGCAACCTAACGCTCGACACACTGTGTCAACTAGGAACCAGAAACCAACTTCATCGCCCATGGATGAGTCCCCACTCCAAAAGCTTCCGAGTTCAGTTTCTCCGTTATTAACAAGACCTTGAGTGATTACTCCATGCAAGATTGTTAAAACGAAAAACCCTATGCCCCAACTGAAGAGGACTCTGGGTGTCCTTTTACGAAATAAGAGGACGACAGGAGCACAACAAGCGTACAGGGTGAGAATATCACCTTGCCAAAGCAATACATGCAACGACCCAAAACCAAACAATAAGAGATTTCTCCATAGACTTAAGAGAACTGGTTTTCTTCCTTTCTCAACTGCTCGGTCGGCAAAAAGAACAATTCCAGCCCCGAATAGCATCGAAAAAAGTGCCATTGTTTTCTGGTCAATAAAGATTTCTCCAGCGACACCAACAACCCAGTCGAATGGGTTGTTTGAACCACCAGCGTCAAGATTATGATACGCGGAATCTGATATACCAAAATTGACAGCGTTCATCACCAGTATGCCCAAAGTCGCAAGACCCCGAACCGTATCTAGATTTGTTATGCGTTCATTTTGTTTCGTAGCTCCGGACCTCATGTCTGTATTATCCTTCCTTCGCAAGATCTTCGACAATTTCTGCATTTGGAAGTGAAGATAAGGCACGTGGTGGAACATAAATTTTCCTATTCCGGGACCCGCCTCCGACAATGACTTTCTCACAATTCATAACCCGACTATCTATCCACAACGGAAGATCATTGGGAAGGCCAAAAGGAGTCACGCCACCTAGGGTCATACCTGTAATTTCTGTTGCTTCTTCAGGAGAAGCAAATGACGCCTTCTTAGTTCCCAATTTTTTCCTAACCGACTTATTGACGTCAATTCGGGTAGTAGCAAGAACTACGCACATTGCATACACCCGTGGTTCTCCTTTGCCCGCCACCATGATGGCATTTGCAGATTCCTCTGGCTTATAACCGTAGTGCTCACAAAACGCGGTCGTATCAGCAAGATCAGGGTCACACTCTATGATCTCATAACGCACACTGGTGAGATTGAGGGCTTCAAGAATTAGATCAGTCATCTCTCAGTGGGTTTCCTTTCTCCTGCTATGAGTGATTTCGGAGAATTTCTCGATAGGGGGCTCCTGCATCACCGGCTATCTCTAGCTCCTTCTACAACCTGACTTAAATCTAATAGAATTTTTCTTCTATCCATGAAGAGATCGCTTGAAGGTTACCCTTACCGATAAATGACATCGAGCCAATATCTTCGCGTTCTAAGCCAGAGACGACAACGATATCTTCGTTTGCCTTACCTTCTCCCCAACTTTCTTTTAACACTTCCCAAACAGAATTAGCGTCAAAATCTCCAAGATCATAATCTGTGATTACTGCATATGGGCTAGGGACTTTCTCAATTGATTCTGTGACCTGCTCTAAAGTCCCGGCCGTTTCGACTTCAAGTGTTGGAAATGTATGTGAAACCCAGGTGAGAAAAGTTTCCCTCACTAGCTCATCATCGTCAACGACAAGGAGTGTCCGCATTTTATTATTCTTGTGTCTAACATGCTGATATGGCTCAATATGGTCACCGCACCATGCCTTAAGGCCATCAAGATCTCCTTTAGGAACAAACTGGATATCGACCCCTTCCCGGAGTTCCCCAGCGGACAATTCTCCACTAGTTAGAAGGAACTGATCCATATCAAATCCATATTCTTCGAGTTTGCCTGCAAGAACAAAACCGTCACCAGGTTCTGGCATAGCCCAATCGGAAATAACGACGTGGATAGGTTGATTCTGAAGAACTTCTAATGCTTCATCAACTCCAGACGCTAAAAGGACTTCATTGTCTGGGAAATAAGTACTAAACCATAGTTCTGAGATCTTCCGCACGCCGGGATCATCATCGACGACAAGGATTATGTTTTTTTTCATTATTCTGCCGAAGGATACGAAGCGAGGAGATCTTTCATTTCTTTGATTGCCTTTTGTATCATTTCTGCTTTGTCAGCATCCAAAGTGATAGGGGCCCCCTCTTCATGTGATACTTCCCACAACATTGCTATTGCAGCAGTATGCGAAGTCAATTTATGTATGATTTGTTGCTTGCTTCTAGGCGTATCCACTGTGCACAATTCTCTCTTTCTTTCTCGTAATCTACAACTTTAAAATCAAGTGATAATAGGACTTAAGTCCCTTCTCCTGAGTTGGGGCTGGATCTTTTGTCGCAGCTTAAATAGGTTTGTCTTTAATATCTTCAAGAAGAGCAGTTATATATGTTTGATCGGGGCTTTCCTCATCGATTTTCGTCGTTTTATAAAACCGAAACCACCAGCGTTGAGAGTTTCCAGACGCGATTTCTTCTCTTGCAATAGATTGCATGCGGCGCCATAAAGCAGCGACTGCTAGAAGCAAAAGAGCAACTACCAATCCGATAAGTCCCCACCCCCAGATAGCCACTACAACCAACACTCCCTTACTCTCATTTCCTTACTGAAAACACATNCAGCAGTATTTCTCNTCGAACCAATACACGCACATTTTAAACTGNCACAATCAAAGTTTCCAAGCCGCATACAGGAACATCACTCTGAACTGGAACTTTAGGCAACTTGGTAGCTCGCAAGNCTCTAGATACAATGTAGATATGAGTCAAATAGGAGATAGAGCAATTAATGAGGACATGAAAACAGCTCGACCATTGGACTCTTCTTGGCGCTATACGGAGCTCTGGCCAAAAGCTAAGCGTAAAGCGAGAGGTCTTAGTTTCACAAGAATGTTTGTTCTGCCTGTGTTTTTTGGCGTCTTTGCGATAGTTGCGGTGATGCTAGTTATTTGGGCTATCGACATCTTGGTATAAACAACTTAGCGTTGACTTTCTGTCTTCGGATCACCNTTAAGGTATCGTTTGGGCTTTGAGGTTTTCCTCGCGGAGCACTAATCCACTTTCTATGTTTCAGTGACCATTGTTTCGAAGCTTGTTTAACTAGGTGCCTCCTTTTATAGACTGGCAGCATGGCCCAAAGTCCTGAACTTGATCACCTTATAGCGGCAATGTCTAGATACGTAATAGATCTGCCGCGCGCGATTGCTATTCACCTTCCAAGGATTAGAGATGGGGAAGTTCACGACATTGAATTTATCTGGGGTAACAGAAGTTTTCAGTCATCGAGACGAAACCCGCTCCAAGAAGGTGATTTGGGTTCAGTTACCAGAAAGAAATTTGATGAACTGTTACNCCACTTAAATAGAGCTTGGTTTGATGGGCAAGCGATTCAATTCTTTGTGAGCTCTCACAAATCAAACGCACATGATATTGAAATCGAAACTATCTGGTCCAAAGCCGAAGATGTCATCGTCGAGTGGGGAGATGAGATCAACTCCAAGATCCAACACGGCTCTGCTATTGAAGCTGAACGACATCAGAGACTTATGGATGCTGTTGAAGCAGAACGTGATTCTTTCGTGCAGGAAATCCACGATAACGTCCTACAAGATCTTCATATTCTCACGATGAACATGGCATCGAAATTAAATCCTAGTTTGGATAAAGATCAACTCTTATCTGAGTCATGGAACCTTCAACTAGCTTTACAAAAAATTCAGAAGGATCTTCGATCTCTACTTACCCAAGAACAGCAACGGACCGCTTTATTATCTGTAAGACTTTTCTCGCTTGGGGAAACATATTCTAACGAGACTTTCACTACGAGCGTGACGATCGACCCTGATGCAAATATCGATACTTTGGGAAATGATATCCAAAGTGAACTTTTCTATGTATGCAAGGAAGCGGTTTCAAATGCATTAAAGCACTCAAATGGAAGCGAAGTCGACCTATCAGTTGGAATTGAATCTNCCACAGGGAACATACAGCTAACCATCCAAGATAACGGCGACGGGATGGACGATGTCACTCTGAGGTCATCAGGAACCCAGAATATGGAGAAACGCATGCAGCGTATAGGCGGTGATTTTTCTCTTGAGAACACCAGCGGAGGGGGGTTACGAGCATGCGCCAGTGTAAGTCACCCAGACCAAGCGTAGAGACCAAATAAAGCAAAGCGCATTTAGATTTCGTGAGATTCCATCTCGCTTTAGGAGCTACAATAAGATTNATAGGGTTATTTTTCACTTCAGCGACAAAAGAGGTTTCCAATGGCAGATTCAGATATGGGATTAAAGGTTCTTGTTGTCGATGANCATGCAATCACTCTCGCTGGGCTNGAAGGATTATTAACTCAACACCTAGGGGAAGGTAGTGAAGTTTCCAGTTGNTCTGATACTTCTGAAGCTCTTGAAGCAATCCTTGAACAAAAACCCGACATAGTTGTTTGTGATCTTGATTTCGGAAGTGAACGAACAGGTGGATTCAGCCTTGCACAAGCAGCTTGGGAAGCAGAATCNCTATCAAAGTTCATCATGTATACGGGCGCTGATGTAAATCAGGCTGCGCTCTTAGGGGATGCAAGGAATCTTGTTGGAAAGAATATTTTTGCGATTGAATCTAAAGTCAATCCGACAGATAGCCTTCTCGAGACAATTGCTAAAGTTACTGAAGGCGTCCGACCNTACGACAGTTTCAGCGTCCGCGTTGCTAAGTCCCAACTTCCCGAGGGTGACTTACGAACTATTGAATCATTTAGCTCGCTTACAGAACGCCAACTAGAAATAGTTGCCGCATATGCAACCCATGATGACAGGAAATCGGTTGCAGCGACACTCGGCATTTCAGACTCCACTGTCAAGAATTCTATTAGTAGAATATTGCANATCTTCAACGTGGACTCNATGNGAACTGTTGTCGCNAGATACAAAGACTANCAGGATATTCTCTCTCGCTTAGGAGCTTCGTAGACCTTAAAGAAAGTTGCACACAATGGGGGACATNCNTCAAATTGCCCCTCCCACCGAATTTGGGAGAGAGACGTTCGATAGGATGAGAGCTATTCCACCCTACGATTTTNACAGCTACGGGGAGGGCCTATGCCGGAGGCGCATTCGTCTAATCAACGAGTCAGAAACTCGNACTATCGGAGAACTTGAGGATGACTTTCATCATTTTCGAGTTGNGCTAAATCACGATACGGACAACGTCCTTTCAGTATCGGGACAAGTNTTGCGAGCACCTTGGTCTACTTGCTCTGAGGCAGATATCCCACTTCAAAAGATTGTAGGGAAGCCGCTTTCTTCAGATTCAACCGCAATCGGAAGTTATGCAACCCCTACAAGTAACTGCACACACCTATTCGATTTAACTGGTTTAGTTATCTCCCATTCAATCCAGAGTGATCCGATTTGTCAGTATGATTTGATGGTTACTGACCCCGTTGATGAGACGCAATCGCTCCGACTATGGAAAAACGGCGAATTACTTCTTGATTGGGTTATCAGGGAGGGCGTCATTATTTCTCCAAAAGATTGGGAGGGAGTGTCACTCGTGGGGAAGTTTATTGCTTGGGCTAAAGACAATCTTGACCCTCTCACTGCTGAAGCTGCGATTGCGTTGCGAAGAATGACCCATATTTCTACTGGGCATGGGATCAATCTGGACAAATTAGAGAAGGGGGCGGAGCATACCGATGGGCCGATTGGTCGGTGTTACACCTACTCNAATGAAGTCCTNATTCGTGCGAAACGAATGAGAGGGACNGTTCGAGATTTCAGGAAGGATGAGCACGCGTCCTTAATGNTGTCTGATATGGAGTCAAGAGGGAATCCTGANTGAGAGGTTCAGAAGCCTTACTCGTTCCTCGTTCCAATAACTTCTTGACCAAACTGCTCTAGGCGCTCNAATCCGCCAGGTCCCGCAAAAAAGAATGCNGGGACCATGANNCTTCCAACTCCCGCATCCTGAAGTCGCNCAACCCCTTCAGCGTGATCTTCGCCCGGNAGAGCCGCATAATGNGCATGNATTTCAATTTCANNNGGATCACGATCGAAACTTTCAGCTGATTGGCGCACNTGCTGAATCAAGTTCTGCAGTTCATTGAAATCACCCGTTCCTGGATAGTATCCGTCTGCAAGTTTTGCAGCCCTTCGAACGGCAGCTGGCGTATCACCACCTACAAGTATGGGCACATGTTCTTGAACAGGTCTAGGCGTGCAGGTGACTGGTTCGAAATCAACAAATTCACCGTGGAATTCGACATCGGTCCCTTCCCATAATGCCCGTAATGCACGGACATACTCGTCAGTTCGTGCTCCTCTTCGTTCCCATGGAACCCCTAGAGCTTCAAATTCTTCTTTAAGCCATCCCACGCCGATACCTAGTTCAACTCTTCCACCCGACAGGTAATCCAGTGAAGATATTTCCTTTGCAAGAACTAGAGGGTTGCGTTGGGGAAGAATCAAGATACAAGTTCCAAGCCGAAGGCTAGGGGCAACTGCAGCAACGTAAGCGAGCCAAATTAACGGATCATGAATCATCGTGTCTTTTGTTGCTGGCACTTTCCCATCACTCGTATAGGGGTATTTCGACTCAATGGAAGATGGGAAGATTACATGTTCACCGCCCCATACTGATTCAAAGCCTACTTTTTCAGCTATTTGACATATTTCTAAAGCTGTATCACTTTCCGTACCAGCACTACTCGCAAAAGCTAAACCAAATTTCATTATTCCCCCGTCTTGTGTCTAGAGGTTCTCTATCTTAGCCTTCGGTTTTCGCAGGAGAAGAATCGGAGTGCTTCGGAGATATTCTCGGTATATAGGATCATCTCCCCATCGCTCATTAGCTCGCCTTTCAAGAATCGGAATACCACTGATGCGTGTCAGTAGAACAAAAACAAAGATTGGGGAAATAAGAGCTACCCATCTCCAACCAGAAAAAAGAGGAACAGCTAGCACCGCAATGCCGATCCACAGAAGTATCTCCCCAAAATAATTTGGATGTCTAGACCATGCCCATAGTCCGGACTGGATGAAAGAGCCTGAATTCTTTGATTCAGACCGGAATTGCGATTTTTGACGGTCGGCCACGATCTCCATAAGAAACCCGATCCCCCACAGCGATACACCTACTCCAGCAAACCATCCGAAAGACTGTCGCTCTATGCTAGTGATAATCGCCAATGAACAGCTTCCAGTAACTAGAACCCACAAGGCTTGGAGGGACCACCATGAAAAGAACGTTCCAGGATGATGTTTGATAGTGTCGAATCTTCCATCCCCTCCCGTCTTCCTAGCCCGCAAAAAAAGGAACGAACCTAATCGAGCCGCCCATACGCCAACCAGTATGCTGACAACGATTGCGCGCAGGTCTAAATCCGAACTTCCGACTAAAGCAACAAGTATCAACGTGAGATGTGTGAGTGAACCAACCAAATCGAAATAGTGCTCAGTCCGCCTTAGGTAGGACGGGACAAATGCCAACCAATTGATCGCAAAAGCTGCACCGGCACATAGAACAATTGCAGGAACTCCTCCGACTTTGGAACTACCGTCGCTTAAGGCAGCAGTTAAACCTACCCCTAATACGATTGTTAGGACCACAGTGATGAAAGCCAATCTTTGATGCTTGTTCATCTTCTCAGACTAGCTTTCAGTCACCAGTAGTGAGTATTTTTACGCGCAACATAAGGCTGCTAGCGTAACCGGTAGAGCAATAGCAAAGGGCTTAATTATGATCATCATCACAGCAACATTTATGTTGTCAGACCCAAATACGCAGAATGAAGCAATTAAAAAAGCCACTCCACTTCAGCAGGCTACACGTGACAATGAAGAAGGATGTCGAGCATATGTATTCTCTCCGGACCCTTGCGAAAATGACCGAGTGATCGTATTTGAACTCTGGGAGGATCAAGAATCACTTGCGGATCATTTCGACCATCAGAATTACTACAATATGGGTTCGATGTTTGGAGAAGTAGGCCTTGCTGGCGCCGAAAGCAGAAAATGGAGAGTTACGGCCAGCGAACCTGTCTACGATGACACGCCTAAAGCTCGGGCGGACTTTTTTACCTGCGAGGATCAGTTTCC
>PAYW01000012.1 GCA_002715425.1 Actinomycetota bacterium
GGAATCAGATAAAGCACTTGATATGGCGTTGAGCCAAATTGAAAAACAATTCGGTGAAGGCGCCGTAATGAAAATGGGCGAAAAGACCACGATGCAAATTGAGTCGGTCCCTACAGGGGCTTTGGCTCTAGATTTAGCTCTCGGCGTTGGAGGCTTACCACGAGGTCGAATAACAGAAATTTATGGACCTGAGTCCTCGGGAAAGTCAACCCTCGCTACACATGTTGTGGCTGAAGCACAACGTAATGGAGGGATATGCGCATACATCGACGCTGAACACGCTATGGATCCGGTGTATGCAAGGGCTATTGGCGTTGACGTTGATGAATTGTTAATCTCACAGCCTGATAATGGTGAGCAAGCACTTGAAATTGTTGACACGCTGGTACGTTCAGGCGCTATTGATGTCATAGTGATTGACTCCGTTGCAGCTCTGACCCCTCGTGTTGAGCTAGAGGGAGAAATGGGGCAGAGCCATGTGGGATTACAAGCGCGTCTTATGTCCCAAGCCCTTAGAAAATTAACAAGTAATTTAAACAAAACTAAGACTATCTGTATCTTCATTAATCAACTTCGAGAAAAAATTGGCGTAATGTTTGGATCGCCTGAGACCACACCTGGAGGCCGTGCACTTAAATTCTACTCTTCAGTTCGGTTGGATATTCGCCGAATAGAGTCTCTTAAGTCTGGTGTCGAAGTAGTAGGTAACAGAACCAGGGTAAAGGTTGTTAAGAACAAATGTGCCCCACCATTCCGACAAGCAGAATTTGACATTATGTATGGGAAAGGAATTAGCCGTGAAGGATCGCTCCTCGATACTGGTGTTGATATGGACATAGTGAAAAAATCTGGTGCTTGGTATACCTACGAAGGNGAACAACTTGGTCAAGGGCGAGAAAAAGCAAAGATTTTCTTGAGCGAAAACCCTGAGATCATGATGGAAATCGAAAATCGTATTTGGGAAAATGTGCATCCAGATGATGCCGAAGACGAATTTACAGAAGCTGATGATCAACCAATTTCAATTGAAGATTAATCAATCAATGTGAATATTGGTGCTAGCTGAAATGATTCCCTCTAGCCTGTAAGAGTGAACGATCAGTACATAATCCAGACCTTTGGCTGTCAGATGAATGAACATGACTCCGAACGTATATCTGGAATTCTTGAAAGTTCTGGAATGAGTAGAACGCAGGAAGTTGCAGATGCAGATGTGATTGTCTTAAATACATGTTGCATACGTGAAAATGCTGACAATAAGTTCTATGGGCATCTAGGAAACTTGAAGCAACTTAAGGAGCAAAATCCTGAATTAAAGATTCTTGTTGGTGGTTGCCTTGCGCAAAAAGATCAGGAAACAATTCGTGATAGAGCTAAGCACGTAGATGTTGTTTTCGGTACTCACAATCTAAACCGCGTAGCTGATTTATTAGAATTAAGTAGAAGTGAAGGTCCAATTGTTGAGATTGTCGATCAAGGAGAAATGGAGAATGAAGTCGTATTCGACTCTGCTTTCCCTGTTCGGCGAGAACTTGAGCATGCTGCATGGATGACTATTCAAAGCGGATGCGACAATTCATGTGCATTCTGTATAGTTCCGCAAGTGCGGGGAGCTGAAGTTAGTCGATTATTTGGGGATCTCCTCGATGAAGCGAAACGCGTAGTTTCTGAAGGCGTAATCGAAATAACGCTTCTGGGTCAGAACGTGAATAGTTACGGTCGAGATCTGACGACTCAACTTAGATCAACTGTTCCAGATTCTGAAGATAATTTCCGAGCCGGACTACGATGGGCACAAGACGATAGGCGGCGTCCCCGAACCCTCTTTCCTGACCTTCTCCGTGATATTGGTTCAATCGAAGGGCTTCGCCGTCTAAGATTCACAAGTCCCCATCCCAAGGATTTTCGTCGTGAAGTCATTGAAGCCATGGCTGAATCATCCGCGGTCTGTGAACACTTGCACCTACCATTACAATCCGGAAGTGACCGTATTCTTGCCGCTATGCATAGGGGATACAACAGATCGAAATATTTGGAAAGACTTACTGAAGCTCGCAAGCTTATTCCAGATCTTGCGGTAACTACTGATATTATCGTCGGCTTTCCCAGTGAAACTGAAAAGGACTTTGAAGAAACTCTTGCCTTAGCTGCCGAAGCTGAATTTGATGGGGCCTACACTTTTATTTTCTCTCCGCGACCCGGAACCGAAGCTGCGGAAATGGTAGAAAGTTACTGTGATCCCTCAGTAGTAGGAGAGCGCTATGACCGGTTGAGGTCAGTAATTTTACGGTCCGGTCTTCGAAAGCATGAAAAGCGGATAGGTAAAAGCGAAGAAGTTATTGTTGAAGGGCCAAGTAAGAAAACTCCAGATACGACAGCAGGAAGAACGAGGCAAAATAAGGTGGTCCATTTTGATAGCTCACGTAAGCTACCGGTTGGCTCTGTAGCAAAAGTTGAAATTATTAGTGCATCTCCCCACTACCTTCAAGGGAAGTTGGAGGAGGTAATTGCTATACCAGCGAGGAAGACTCGAATACCTGTGGTTGCTGTGTGAACTTAGTGTCCGATTCCCCGATCCTTTCGATAGTAGGAACAACCGCATCAGGAAAATC
Source organism: Actinomycetota bacterium (assembly GCA_002715425.1). Next base: position 2,613 of record PAYW01000012.1, read on the forward strand.
TTCTATAGCTATGGCATTAGCTCGAGAGATACCAAATATCGAAATCGTTTCCATAGACTCGATGCAGATTTATAAGGGAATGGATATCGGTACGGCAAAGCCATCTCTTGAAGACCAAAGAGAAATTCCTCATCACATGATTGACTTAGTGGAACCTGATATTGAATTCTCTCTAAGTGAATTCCAGCGTGAGACGGTAAGTGCGATTAGAGGTATCGAAGAGCGTGGGGCAGTTCCACTACTTGTGGGGGGAACCGGCCTGCATCTGCGCGCTGTCATAGATAATTTTGAAATACCCAAGCAATATCCGGTAGTTGAGCGAGAGTTAGATAGCGAAGTTGATACTGTTAAATTGCATAAGCTACTTACGCAGGTAGACCCAGTTGCAGCCGGCCGAATGGAAAATACCAATAGAAGGAGAATCCTTCGTGCTTTAGAAGTAACTCTAGGCAGCGGTAGGCCATTCTCAAGTTACGGACCAGGAATGCAGAAATATGCCCCTACGAGATTTCATATGGTTGCTCCGAGGTGGGAAAGGGAGGAGATAAACCANCGGATAGATAAGAGATTTGACGCACAAATGGAAATGGGTTTTTTCGAAGAGGTCTGTAGGTTAACTGAAAGTTATGGAACCCTATCGCGAACTGCTCGTCAAGCATTGGGTTACCGTCAATTTGTGGATCACCTGAACGGAAACATTAGCTTGGATGAAGCGACTGATATTGCGAAACGACAAACTAAGAAATTTGCGAGAAGGCAAGAACGATGGTTTCGAAGAGACCCTCGAATTCAGTGGTTTGACATTGATGGAAATCCATTAGAGGTCCTCCCTTCTCTTGTGGAAGAATGGCGACATGCGCCTAATTAAGTATGAAGGACTCGGGAACAAGTTTCTGGTAGTTATACAAGATACTGTCCCTAAGAACAGCAGTCAGTTGGCAGTATCAGCCTGTAATACTGAAAACGGGTTTGACGCAGATGGGTTAATTTTCGGAACGCCTTCTAGCTCCGAAGGAATAGATATCCATATGACTCTCTTTAACGCTGATGGAAGTTCAGCGGAAATTTCTGGTAATGGCATTAGATGTCTTGCCCAAGAAATATTTTCAAGATCTGACAAAAGATCATTGCAAATTTTGACGGGTTCCGGAGTTCGTAACGTTACTTTGAACAATCTTAGGAACGATGAGGCTGAGATCAGTGTGGATATGGGCCTAGTTAGAGAAGGGCCTGAGCTCCCATTATTAGATTTTTTGCATCATGAATCAATCACTATTGTTCAGGCAGCTACCGCTAATATCGGGAATCCTCACGTGGTAATAGAAGTAGAAACGTTAGATGGCGTAGATGTCGCTGCAGCAGGACCACATATTGAATCCCTATGGCAACCTGTAGGAATAAATGTGCACTTCTTTAAAGCCCAAAATAAAGCTGAATTCTCTATGTTGACGTGGGAGCGTGGAGCAGGAGTTACCTTAGCCTGTGGGACGGGAGCATCAGCCTGTGCCTTTGTTGCTAATCGATGGGGACTAATTGAAGAAACGTCCGAAGCAACGATGGCGGGAGGGACTGCGCAGATTGAATTAGTGAATGGCAAAGTTCTGTTGACGGGTAAATCTAGACGTGTAGAAGAATTTGAGATCACCCTCTAATGGATAATGGCATGCCAGAGATTGAAGGGAAATCACACCGCGGAGGGTTCGGCGATCTTGGCGGTGAAGAACGAGGCCTAATTGATAGATCATTTAGAGAGCGAATAATTGCAGTAGGTTTTGTTGGGGAGGGGAAAGATGAAGTGTCAGTCCTTCTCGAACTCGAAGAGCTGCGGCGTCTTATAAACACGGCAGGTGCTGATGTTGTTGAAATCGTAATACAGAAAAAAACCTCTCCTGATCCAGCAACTTTTATCGGTAAAGGAAAAGCAAGGGAAATTTATGAATTAGCGGAGACATTGGACGTTGATACCGTTGTCTTCAATGATGAGTTGACCCCTGGGCAACAGTTCAATTTAGAGAAGATATTCCACCGATCTGCTCTAGATCGGACAGCTGTGATACTTGACATCTTTGCACAAAATGCGAGCACTCCTGAAGGAAAAGCACAAGTGGAGTTAGCTCAGCTTCAGTATCGACTTCCTCGCCTTAGAGGCCAAGGCCAGAACTTCAGTCAGCAAGCTGGGGGCATAGGTACACGTGGGCCAGGAGAAACCAAACTTGAGGTTGACCGAAGAAGGCTGGTTCGTCGTGTCCATAAACTAGAACGACAGTTGAAAGCAGTTGGAGCGCACAGAAAAAATCAATCCAAGAAGCGACGACATTCCTATAATCAGTCTGTAGCGATAGTGGGCTACACCAATGCTGGAAAATCCACGCTCCTCAATCTTCTTGCCGACTCAGATGCGGTCGTAGCTGATCGCTTATTTGCAACTTTGGACCCATTAACGCGTCGGATACAACTACCAGGAGGAGAATCAATATTTGTTACCGATACCGTAGGATTTGTTCAGAAACTTCCCCACCAATTGGTCGAAGCGTTCAAAACTACTTTAGATGTTGTTATTGAAGCTGACCTCCTACTGCACATCGTTGACTGCAGTCATGCTTCACCTGAAACTCAAATACTGGCTGTTCGGAGGGTCTTAGAAGAAATTGGGGCAGGGGAAGTACCTGAAGTTCTAGTCTTTAATAAGTCAGATAGATCAGATCCTTCCGAATTGCTCATGCTGTATCCTGACTCAGTTGCGATCTCCGCTTATTCTGAAACAGGCATAGATAAGCTTCTTTCAGCTGTCGCCGATCAATTACGAGTTGTTTGGGACGTAGTTGAATTGGCTATTCCGTTTGATAAAGGTGAAGTCTTGGCTCAGGTACACCGAGAAGGGCAAGTACTTATGGAGAAAGTAACAGAAGAAGGAATGATCGTTCAAGCTAGGCTTGATTCATTTTCGCGGTCCCGTCTTTCTCCATTTCTTGTATCTGAAGGGGGAAGAGATGAGATTTGAACTTCCACCGTATCCGTATGATTTACTTGACCCATATAGGGCTTTAGCCAATGAACACTCNGGCGGGGTCGTTGACCTTTCGGTAGGNACCCCATGTGACCCTCCTCCAGAAGAAGCTGTTCGTGCTTTGGTTGAATCCGATAGTGAAAGAGGGTACCCATCCTCTATAGGCTCCGAAGAATTTCGAAGGAGCTGCAAAGAGTGGGCGAAGCGAGTGTTTAGCGTAGATCTTGATATTGAAAAGAATATTGCTGCGTGTATTGGAACAAAAGAATTCGTTGTATCGACTCCAAACTACCTTCATCTACGGAACCCTGAAAAAGATACGGTTTTATATCCGGAAATTAGTTACCCTTCATATGCAATGGGCGCTCACCTTGCTGGTTGTCGGGCTGTTCCAGTCAAGGTCGATGAAAGTGGGAAGTTGCTTCTAGAAGACTTGGACCCCAATGATATCGACCGTTCGCTGATGCTCTGGGTTAATTATCCCAGCAACCCAACAGGGGCAGTAGCGGACTTAACTCCAATAGCTGACTGGGGAAGATCACATAACGTTCCAATTTTTAGTGATGAATGCTACTCACAATTTGTTTGGGGACGGAAGCCCAGTACTGTGCTGAGTGCCGGCCTATCTGGTGTGGTCGCCGTGCACTCACTGTCAAAGAGGTCGAATCTAGCTGGGGTTCGCGCAGGTTTCTATGCAGGTGATGAGGATCTAGTTTTTTGGCTTAAGGAGGTTAGAAAGCACTCTGGAAAAATGATGCCCGGTCCAGTTCAAGCTGCAGCGTCAGTGGCCTATTCTAATGATCATCATGTTGAGAAACAGAAACTTAGATATCGACAACGGTTGGAGTTTCTGAAAACCTGCCTCAACTCCTTAGATATTGATTCAGAACTACCGCAAGGCTCTTTTTATCTTTGGGTCCATAGTGGGCTAGATGATTCATGGGATCTAGTTGAACGTCTCGCATCCGAAGTAGGGATACTAGTAGCACCAGGATCTTTTTTTGGATCTTCGAGTCATGTCCGAATTGCCGCTGTTCAGACCCTCGAGAAACTTGAACTAATTCAAAGTAGATTAGATAGTTGAAGCCTCTTATTTATTCTCTAGGCGCTATCATTTTATTGATAACTTGAATCAAGAGGTATAGAAAAAACTTGGTTGTTAAGTAATCATTTAGGAAAAACTGTGACTGAACCAAATCCCTTTGAAATGACTTCAACTTTGGTAGCAATCCCTTCTGTGAGTTTTGAAGAGGCAGCGATTGTTGATTTCCTTCATGAAAGACTAGACAGAATCTCATGGTTAGAAACTACTCGGATTGGGGATAACTTAATTGCCAGAACTGAGATGGGGAAAGACCAGCGTTTACTGCTAGGCGGTCACACCGATACTGTTCCGGCAAATAATAACTTAGAAGCTCGCTTAGAAGGAGAGACTCTGTGGGGTCTCGGATCAGCAGATATGAAAGGGGGCTTAGCCGTAATGCTCTCCTTGGCAGAGTCAATATCTTCTCCCGCTTTTGATATGACGTACCTTTTTTACGCCAGAGAGGAAGTGGCAGCTGAACATAGCGGTTTAAAAGATGTCGTCGGTGAAAATCCTGGACTACTCAATGCTGATTTAGCTCTTCTCGGTGAACCTACCTCTGGAACGGTTGAAGCAGGTTGCCAAGGTACAATGCGGTTCCTTCTTGAACTAAAAGGACAGAGAGCTCATACTGCTAGACCATGGATNGGAGTTAATGCTATTCATCGCCTAGATAAAGCACTTGAAGTCCTGAACAACTATGAGGAAAGAAGGCCCGTAATCGAAGGGTGCGAATACCGTGAAGCGCTGCAGGCAGTTCGAATTGAAGGTGGGGTCGCAGGTAACGTAGTACCGGACAAAGTTGCATTGATGTTCAACCATCGAGTGGCCCCAGATAGAGAGCTCGAAGAAGCGGAAAGTTTTATCAGAAGTATCTTCTCTCCCATGCTCACTTCTGATGATGATCTGAAACTAGTTGATTCAGCTCCACCCGCAAAGCCAGGCCTTTCCAATCCAATGCTGGCGTCGATGATAGGGAAACACGATCTTCAAGTGCGAGCGAAGCTCGGGTGGACTGATGTGGCATTCTTTGATCAGCGAGGAATCCCAGCTGCGAATTTTGGTCCTGGAGATGCGACACTAGCACATACCCAAGAGGAAAGAATTACGAAACCAGCAGTTGATTCGTGTTATTTAGTTCTGAAAAGCTTGATAGAGAATGGCCTCTAAATTTTTCTAAGCACAGTCACAACTTTGCCAAAAATCTGAACCTGATCATCAGGGTTTGCGTTTGTTCCAAACTTCATAGGTGACATCGTTGAATTTGCTGGTTCTAGGACTATGCAGGCCCCTTCTCTTTTAAAAGTCTTTACGGTCGCTTCTTCGCCGGAAATCCCTGCAACGACTATTTCACCTGAATCGGCTGTTTCCTGTTTTCTTGCCACGACGAAGTCACCATCAAAAATTCCAGCTTCAATCATTGAGTCACCTCGAACTCTTAGCATAAATAACTCGCCCTCACCGGTGAGATCTGAGGGGAGAGGCATGACTTCTTCAACATTTTGAGCGGCGAGAACGCCAGATCCTGCTGCGACATCACCGACAAGAGGTACATGAGTAACGGGTCGCCTGTCAATAACAGCTCCGGAACCGGCATCCCAATGGACTTCGATAGCTCTGTTTTTTGTTGGGTCTCTGCGAAGGTAGCCCTTATCTTGAAGAGTATTAAGGTGGTTGTGGACAGTGGATGGAGAATTGAGGCCGACTGCTTGTCCAATTTCACGAACGGTAGGAGGGTAGCCTTTATCGCGAATTGCGCTGTCTATGAATTCCAAGATCTGCGACTGTCTTTTGGTCAGTGGACTATCAGGCATATTGCCTCCTCGTCGCCTCTATTTAAAGGCTTTTTAAGATAACTTAAATTACATAGTTGTAATCGAACGTATGTTCGTATATATTAACTATAAGAACAAATGTTCGTAGAACCTATGTTCGCCGAACAATTGTTCGAAGTCAAGTACCCAACTAAGGAAATATCGGAAATGTCTACTGGAATAATTGTCACACCCGCTTGGGAGAATGTTGATATGAAACAAAATCTTCAGTTCAACCCAGTACTTAACGATCAATACCCAAGCGAGTTAATAGGATTTTCGTCACAACAGGAGATAGATGCTCCTACTTGCGATAGCAAAAACGGCAAGGTAAGTTCCCAGAACTACTTTCGNCGGAGGCTTTTTGTTGGCTTGCTGCTAGTAATTGTTGGGGCTCTCTTTTGGACGGCTATCTCGCTCGTTGTGGGTGTTGGAGAGAAACAAGTCGGAGCGGATCTTACGAGTGATGCCCCGAGAGAAATTTATATTGTTGCTCCTGGCGATACCTTGTGGTCAATTGCAAGTGCTATTGATACTGATGGAGATCCTCGAGATACTATTGATCGCCTAGCGGATTTAAATGGTGGAAGCTCAATTTACATTGGGCAAAGACTCATTCTAAGTAGCTAAGTANTCGCTCTCTGCCGACGGTTTAAGCGAGGCTGAGAGAAGTAAGTTTGTTAACTTATCAGGACCTTTTTCTTAAAAATCTTTGAAAAACAAAATCTCCAACCATCAGTTCGCGATCTAAAACAATCTCCCCAGTTTGATAACTTTCTGCGGTCGTCACTGTTTGAGATTGGGGATCTGAAGAGTATGTAGGGCTAACCGTTATACATAGTTCATCGAAGAGATCGAGATCTACTAGTTGCTGGTTTAGGTTTGGACCTCCTTCAACAAGAATAACGGGCCCATAAGTTTCCGTCAGAATAGGTATAGCTTCCTTAAGGTCAACCAAAGATTCTCCTATTTGAAAGATATCTGTGTTCTTGAAGGGTGGTGGAGCTCCTTCGTTGAGGCTTGTTTTCGATGTCAGAATCGCAGGCCGGTAATTGGGGGACGAAAAGAGGGGTGACTCTGGATCAAGATTTAAGCTATTGGTTACGACTGCGATTGTTGGTAGTTGAGATCTATTTTGGGAATCCCGAATTTGAGTTGTCCGATCAGATATAACGGGCGCTGAGTAATTCTCTGTTCTTACTGTCCCAGCAGCAACCAAGATAACATCGGCTAACCCTCGAAGCGTTCGAAATAATGCCTTATCCGCTGGTCCTCCTAAAGCNCCAGAAGTTCCATTTAGCGTNGCTAGTCCGTTCTTGGAAGAAATCATGTTCAACATTATCCAAGGCGCACCTGAGATCTCAGGTCTGAGATCTGAAATGTATGTTTCTAGAAGTGAATCAAGATCAGTTTCCATATCAATAACGTATCTGGTTATATTGGGGAAAATTAAGAATTAATCCACAAAGAAATCCACANTCCTTCCCATAGCAATCCACAAGGCACNNAATGTAGCTTGTGATAGAGGCTGGACAATGAATATTCCGGCTATTCCATCTTCTAAAACCATCTGCGTTGGGTAAATCAAAAAGTTTCTAAAGAGAGATTTTTATTCAACAATTAAGGCACTTGAGGTTATTTATGAGCAAAGTAAATCAAATCCCATCGATAGGATTCAGTCGGCGAAGAACCTTCGGGACCTCCAGCCCTTATGAATCGACTAGCTGGGAGCGGCGAGAAGCGAGTATCACGAATTGGTCAGATGGATCGATTGCATTTCAACAGCACGATGTAGAGTTTCCTGCTAACTGGTCCGCTACAGCTAGTAACATAGTCTCGCAAAAGTATTTTCGAGGCGAGCTTGGGACAGATGAAAGGGAATCTTCCCTTAAAGATTTGATCGATCGAGTTGTTCACCAGATTGCCCAGTGGGGTCAGGAAGATGATTACTTCGCGAGCGATGAAGAACGTCAGGTCTTCGTTGATGAACTTAAGTACCTTCTTGTAAACCAATACGCATCTTTTAATTCACCGGTTTGGTTTAATATCGGAGTTCCTGATACGCCNCAGCAGAGCTCAGCGTGCTTTATTCTTTCTGTTGATGACACAATGGATTCCATTCTTCAGTGGTATGTCGATGAGGGTAGGATATTTAAAGGCGGGTCCGGAGCAGGGGTTAATCTTAGCAGAGTACGAGGAAGCACCGAGAAAATTGCAGGCGGAGGAACACCCAGCGGGCCAGTTAGTTTTATGCGAGGCGCTGATGCTAGCGCTGGAACTATCAAGTCAGGTGGGAAAACACGCCGAGCCGCGAAGATGGTGATTCTAGATGTGGACCACCCCGATATTGAGGAATTCGTAGACTCAAAAGTAAGAGAAGAAGAGAAAGCCCGAGCACTCCGATCTGCAGGTTTTGATGTCGGCATTGACGGTAGAGACCTATTCTCGTTGCAGTATCAGAACGCAAATAATTCTGTCCGAGTCAGTGACGAATTTATGGAAGCGGTCGAAAAAGATTTAGATTGGGAACTTGTTTCTAGAACTACTGGCCAAGTAACCAGAACAGTAAAGGCTCGCCAATTATTTCGGAAGATAGCGGATGCTGCTTGGAGGNGTGCTGACCCCGGAATTCAGTTTGATTCAACTATTAACAAATGGCATACCACNCCCATAAGCGGANGGATCAATGGAAGTAACCCCTGCAGTGAATATATGCACTTAGATGATTCTGCGTGCAATTTAAGTTCGCTTAACTTATTGGCGTTTTTAAGTGATAANGGNGATTTTGACGTCGATGGCTTCCGGCATGCTATTCGACTAATGATTAGTGCCCAAGAGATGCTTGTATCACGATCTCATTATCCGACAGAAAAAATAGAAGAGAATGCAAATAAATTCAGACAACTGGGGCTCGGTTACACAAATTTAGGGGCGCTTTTAATGGCTCTTGGTATTTCCTACGACTCTGATGAAGCAAGAAGCCTTGCGGCCACTATTACTGCAGTTATGACCGGAGAAGCATATAGAACTTCTGTGCAGATAGCAGCAAGATTAGGTTCGTATGAAGGATTCGAACTTAATCGAGATGCGATGCTTTCTGTCTTTGAAATGCATCGCGATGCTGTAAGNCAAATCCTCCCAAGCGAAGTAGTTCCTGCNGCTTTGACAGCTGCTGCTGTAGAAGTCTGGGAGAATGTTGTGCGTTTCTCGGGGCATGATGGTGTTCGAAACGCTCAGGTAACTGTTCTAGCTCCGACTGGCACTATTAGTTTTATGATGGATTGCGATACTACCGGAGTTGAACCAGAACTTGCCCTTAAAAAAACCAAGACGTTGGTTGGTGGAGGGACACTATCGATAGTTAACCAGACGGTAGTTCGCGCTTTGGAGAATTTGGGATACAGCACTGATCAATGTGAGGACATCCTTTCGCATATAGATAGTCATGGGAGCGCAAAAGAAGCCCCTTACCTGAAAGAAGAACATCGAAATGTGTTTGCTTGTTCGATGGGGGATCACGTTATCGAACCTCTTGGCCACGTAAGGATGATGGCGGCTGTTCAACCTTTCCTTTCTGGCGCTATTTCTAAGACCGCTAACCTCACTCATGATGCTTCGGTGGAAGATATCGAAGCGTTATATATGGATGCTTGGAAGTTCGGTGTAAAAGCGCTTGCTGTTTATCGCGACAATTGCAAGGTCTCACAGCCGTTAGCTGTAGAAGCCCCAGAGTCGACTAGTTCTATAGTNAGTGCTGCCGAGGCGGTTATTTCTTCGATAGAAAGTCCCCAGCGTGAGAGGTTGCCGAGGTCGCGGTCGAGCAAGACATTTGAATTCCGAGTTGCGGATTGCAAGGGGTTCGTAACGGTAGGAGAGTACGATGACGGCCGTCCGGGAGAAATCTTTATTCGAGTTAGCAAACAAGGGAGTACGTTAGCCGGAATCATGGATGCCTTCGCTATGGCGATAAGTCATGGTCTTCAGTATGGTGTGCCGTTAGATGCTTACGTTCGAGCATTTGTGGGTATGCGATTTGAACCGGCAGGAATAACCGATGATCCGGAGCTCCGAATTGCTTCGAGTCTGATCGACTATTTGTTTAGGCGTTTGGCCATTGAGTACCTTGCCGCAGAGCAAAGAGCGCAAATGAATATCTTTACTACCGGAGAGAGAATTCAGCCTACACTTCCAGGTATTGAAGAGGCTACTGTTGGGACTGAACAGGGCATTGATATCAAGCCAGATCCTCCCTCGGGAGATGCCATTTCAAATACGGAAAAATTACGTACTTTCATTCGAATAGATGCTCCGTTTTGTATGCAGTGTGGAATACAAATGGGGCGATCAGGAAGTTGCTATACATGTCAGAGCTGTGGGAACACGAGCGGTTGTAGCTAATGCCGGAAGCGATCATCTGCGTGTGTGAGAAATCTAGGGCTTGTAAATCAGGGTTGAGGTTTATCGGAATACAGCATGGAGGTTGATCATCAAAGGCTTCGATCCTTAAAGGGAGTTAAGTGGTCCAAGTATGGCCCAGACGTCATTCCAGCATGGGTAGCCGATATGGATTTCCCACCTTCACCTAGAATCATCTCAGAGATTCAAAAAATGGTAGATCTTGGCGACTTCGGGTATAGATATCATGATTTTGATCTGCTTATTCCAGCTTGGTGTGAGTGGGTCGAAGAATCGCATGGTTGGCTCCCACCAGCCGACGAATGTCGAGTATTTACTTCTTCTATGAATGCATTAGAAGCGGTGATGCTTTTGCATACAGAGCCAGGTGATGGAGTCGTGCTTTTCTCACCTATTTATATGCCATTTCGAGCAGCTGTTGAACAAGCCGGAAGGACGGTGGTGGACGTCCAGTTACAAGGTCCCGATTGGGAATTCGAAGCTAATAGATTTAAGGACGCACTCGATTCGAAAGCGCGGGTTGTGCTTTTCTGCCAGCCGCATAATCCGACCGGTCATATATATACGAAGCAGGAGATTAATGATTTTGCTGAAATAGCGGCCGAGCACGACCTTATAGTAATAAGTGATGAAATTTGGGCTGATTTGGTGTTCGAGGGGAATAAACACTTATCTTTATTCTCTAATCATGACAAGTTAAGTAATAGAACAGTTACTATCGGTTCGGCAAGTAAGGCGTTTAATTTAGCTGGAGCTAGATGCTGTGTAGCTCATGTGGGTTCCGCTTCGACACGATCAAAATTAGAGAAATACCCTGATCACTATTTTGGCCTTCCAAGCTCCTTTGGTTCGGCAGCAACCTTAGCAGCGTGGAAGCATGGCAAGTCATGGTTGCAGGATGTTAAGGAACAGATTCAACGCAACAGAGACTATATCTATGGCCGAATACTCGAAGACCCATCAGGACTTACTATGCATTTACCTGAGTCAACTTATCTAGGGTGGCTAGATTTCTCGGATACAAGCTTTTCACATCAGCCCTCAAAGGAGCTACTCCATAAGGCGCAGATAGCACTTGAACCTGGAGATAAGTTTGGGGAAGAAAGTGGATCCTTCGCTAGGTTGAACTTTGCAACCGGTATCGATGTTATTGAAGAACTACTTGAACGAATGTTTAGGGCATTGAATGGTTAAATTTTATCAAATATTCACTACCGGCCTGCTCTGCTGTCGAATTAGGCAAAGATGAGGTAGAGTTCGAGAAAACCTAAAAGGAGAGTAGGGAAATGCGAGCAGCGATTTTGCGCGATGACAGCGGTTCTTTGAACGTGGAAGACATATCAATAGATAAGCCTCAGAGAAACGAAGTACTTGTTCAGACTGTTGCGTCTGGACTCTGTCACAGTGATTTACATTTTATTGATGGCAGCTGGTCCCACCTTGCTATGTATCCGATGCTCCTCGGTCACGAAGCTGCAGGCATCGTTCAAGATGTAGGCGAAGACGTAGTAGGTATAGAAGTAGGCGATCACGTCATTAGTTGCCTTTCAATTTTCTGCGGTTATTGTGATCGTTGTTTGACAGGACATAGCTATATCTGCTCTCAACGTCAAGAAATCTCTGGTCGTCCTATGGAAGAGCCGCCACGACTTACCGATAGCGAAGGGGCAGTGATAAACCAATTCACAGGTTTAGGTTCTTTTGCGCAAGAGATGCTCGTTCATCAGAATGGAGTAGTTAAGATTACCCCAGATATGCCCTTAGACCGTGCTGCTCTAATTGGGTGTGGGGTGACCACTGGCGTTGGAGCTGTTTTCCGAACAGCTGAAGTTAAGCCTGGTTCCACCGTTGCTGTCATTGGCTGTGGCGGTGTCGGAATATCGGCTATTCAAGGGGCGCACCTTGCAGGGGCACGGCAAATTATCGCTGTTGATTTAGAACCCCAGAAACTTGAATGGGCTGTGCAATTGGGGGCTACACATACCGTTAATCCAAATGATGGAGACCCAGTACTGCAAGTTCACGAGCTTACCGGTGGAGGAGTGGATTACAGCTTTGAATGCATAGGGCTAAAACAAACAGCTGAGCAAGCTTTTGGAATGATACGTCAAGGGGGTGCCGCAACGATTATCGGAATGGTTCCACTAGGCGAGAATATTGAGGTTTCTGGAGCGGATTTATTTCTTGGGTCAAAGAAGCTTCAGGGCTCAATGATGGGATCTAATAATTTCAAGGTCGATATGCCACATCTATGTGATTTGTATCTTGGTGGCCGTCTCAAGCTTGATGAGATGGTTTCTCGTACGATCACTCTTGATGAAATTAACGATGGTTTTGATGCGATGAAAAATGGTGAAGTGGTTAGAGCAGTCATAGATTTTGGAACCTGAAATACCTATAGCGGGGTGAAAATATGACTGCCTGCCCTACGTTGGAGACAAAGCGACTCATTCTCCGCCCGTTCCGTGATGATGACCTTGCAAGCTACTTTACGATGATGGATACTCCAGAGTTGCGTGAATCGCTTCGAATCCCTGATAAGAGAGGAAGATCTGAGGCTTGGTTTGAAATGGCTTGGTGGCTTGGCCAATGGGAACTTCGAGGAACCGGAAACTGGGCACTAGAGGAAAAGGCATCTGGAAGTTTTATCGGGAGAGCGGGCTTGCATAATCCTGAACGACATGACTGGCCAGGAGTAGAGGTAGGTTGGGCACTTCACCCAGACTGGTGGGGGTTGGGATACGCTACGGAGGCAGGAGAAGAAGCTGTCCGATATGGTTTTGAAGAACTTGGTCAGGACTGCCTCTATAGCACTATTTTGGTAGATAATCATCGGTCTCAGTTGGTAGCCCAAAGGTTAGGCTTTGTTTTGATTGACACGAAAGTGCTCTCTCATTATCCCACGGAACCGCATGGTATTTGGATGTTGAGCAGGGGATCATGGGTAGCGTAATTAGAAAAGAAAATTCAGGTTGGTGGGATGGGGGCGTAGGTTACGAAGTTTATATCCGGTCGTTTGCTGATAGTGACGGAGATGGAGTCGGGGATCTGTCAGGCATTACTGGAAAATTGGAGTATCTATCTTGGTTGGGCGTTGACCTAGTGTGGATTACGCCGTTTTACCCGTCGCCAATGGCAGATTTCGGTTACGACGTAAGCGATTACTGTGGAGTCGACCCCCTTTTTGGAAACCTTAATGACTTTGATGCGCTGATTGAAGAAGCACATAGGCAGGAGCTTCGCGTCATAATCGACCTTGTGCCCAACCACTCTTCTTCAGCGCACTCATGGTTTAAGTCCTCTAGATCATCGATAGATAATGAGTACAGAGGCTATTATCACTGGAGAGACCCAGCGGCTGATGGGGGGCCACCTAATAATTGGGTGTCTCATTTCGGAGGTTCAGCATGGACATTCGATGAAGAGTCAGGACAATATTACCTTCACCTCTTCCTTCCAGAGCAACCTGATCTGAACTGGAATAATCCCAAAGTGATCCAAGAGTTCGACGAGATCCTCAAGTTCTGGCTCCTGCGGGATGTTGATGGTTTCCGTATTGATGTAGCACAGGGACTTGTGAAGAACATGCTGATGCCCAACAATCCTATTCGTTTTCAGATCACTGAGGATATGAGCCCTCGACAAGTGTTCGCTTCATTTGATCATCGATATGATCTCGACCAAGCTGGAAATCTTGAGATCTTTAGAAGGTGGAGAAACCTTGTAGACCCTTATGGATCACTGCTTCTTGGAGAAGTTTACCTTCGTGACAATGACCCGAGCAGGGTCAGTAGGTATGTGAGTTCAGGGGATGCTTTGCATCGGGCTTTTTACTTTGCCCCCATGCATGTTCCTTGGGATCCCCAGTCTATGTGGGATACGTTCAGAGATGCCCTTGACGCTGCACCTGAGGATTTGTCTTGGGCTCTAAGTAGCCATGATGACCCTCGTGCTCCAACAAGATTCGGAGGGGGTGAAGAGGGGAAACAGCGTGCGCTGGCGTATTCAGTTCTTTTATTTTTTCTTCCAGGTTTACCAGTTCTTTATCAAGGAGATGAACTAGGGCTACCAAGCATCGAATTGAAACAAGAAGAACTTGCTGACCCCGTAGCGACAAGAAATGCTATCGAATCAGATGGTCGAGATGGAGCTAGAACTCCCATACCATGGAGCGGAGGTTCCGAATTTGGGTTTACGACAGGAGTCCCATGGATGGCGGTCGGAGATCGCACCTATGAGGACACCATAGAATATCAACAAACAACCGAAGATTCTTGGTTGATGCAGTATCGAAAGCTTCTTGCAATTCGTAAGGAGAATCTTGAACTAGACACACCTTTGCGCTGGGTTACTGCCAGAGATAGTGATGTGATCAGCTTTCGTCGGGGTAAGTTGATTAGCGCATTAAATGTTGGTGCTTCCGAACAAACGATTTCTCTTCCCCAAGGGATGTGGAATTTGGTATTTCATGTTGGTGAAGTTTCTTCGAACGACAGGGAAGTTACTTTTGGGGAGAACTCTGCTGCAGTCCTAGTGTTAGTCAGTTAATGACCGAGCAAGTTGAATCATAGCGATCGCAGCCTCTGCGGCTGATGAGCCTTTGTCTCCGGAAGATCCGTCATGGTCGACGTAGCTACTATCTGACCTATTGAGGGCCTGTTCGTAGGTGTTGGTAGTTAGTACTCCTAAAGAGATCGGGGTTTTCGTTGAGAGGCTTACTGTCTGAATCCCTCTTATGCACTCTCCAGCAACGAAATCAAAATGAGGAGTTCCACCTTTGACTACAGACCCCAAAGTAATGACTGCGTCTACGTCTGTCTTATCGATTACCTCTTGGCATGCAAATGGGATTTCGAAAGCGCCGGGAACCCAACGGACTGAAATATCCGCATTGAAGTCAGAACTATTTTCCAGATAAGTACATGCTCCGTCTAGTAAGCGATTGGAAATCTCTTCATTGAACCTGCTTACGACTATGGCTATACGAAACCTTTCAGATGTCACTCGTTCTCCTCAGCTACTTTCCCTTCATCTACGCTAAGCAGGTGGCCCATTCTCTCCTCTTTTGTTTGGAGGTAGCGGATATTTTCGACATTCGACCCTCCAATGAGAGGAACACGTTCAACTATTTCGAGATGGTACCCTTCGAGGCCGCCATATTTTGCAGGGTTATTTGTGAGAAGGCGCATTTTTGTTATCCCAAGATCTGAAATAATTTGTGCTCCGATTCCGTATTCTCTTGAGTCGACTGGTAGCCCTAAGGCAACATTGGCCTCGACTGTATCCATTCCTTCGTCTTGAAGTGCATATGCTCTCATTTTATGCCCTAGTCCGATTCCGCGCCCTTCATGCCCTCGTAAATACACAATCGCTCCATTTCCGGATTCACTTGCGAGTTGCATGGCCAAATCAAGTTGGGAGCCGCAATCGCATCTCAAGGAGCCGAGAACATCACCTGTTAGGCATTCTGAGTGCACGCGAACCAGCGGTGCTTGATTAGGGTTAAAGTTTTCAGTAACAAATGCAAGATGCTCTATATTGTCAAGTGAGCTGCGGTATATGTGGGCGGTAAATTCTCCGTATTGCGTCGGGATTCGCGCCGTAGAGAATCGCTCAACAAGTCGCTCATGGCGATTCCTGTACCTGATCAAATCCGCAATCGAGATGATGGGGATTTCATAGGTTTTGGAGAATTCTAGTAGCTCAGGGAGGAGCGCCATGGTTCCGTCTTCGGAAACAATCTCTGATATAACTCCTGCAGGTGAGAGTCCAGCCATAGTTGCTAGATCAACTGCCGCTTCGGTATGACCAGCTCGTTTGAGAACTCCACCCGCACGTGCCCGAAGAGGAAAAACGTGGCCAGGTCTAGCGAAGCCATTAGCGATGACGTTGTCGTCTGCAAGGGCGCGGCAAGTTAGAGCTCGGTCACTTGCAGATATTCCTGTGGTCGTTCCTTCGGCAACATCTACAGAAATAGTGAATGCGGTACCCATCGCTTCGGTATTGTTGGCGACCATTAATGGAAGGTGGAGTGCGTCAGCACGTTCATTAGTAATTGGGCAGCAAACGACTCCGCTCGTATGTTTTACCATAAACGCCATATCTTCCGGAGTAACTGTCTCAGCAGCGATAATNAGGTCGCCTTCATTTTCGCGATCTTCNTCATCTATTACGATGACAAACTTTCCTGCTGCTATNGCATCAATCGCTTCTCGGATNGTNTTCAGTTCGGACACGCTANCTACTCTACTTCTAAGTTGTCTTGCTTATTCGTTGAAAGTTGGCGCTCAACATATTTTGCAAGGATATCTACTTCGATATTAACTGAACCTCCAGCTACTTTCTGTCCGAGGTTAGTTGCTGACCATGTGTGAGGTATAACTGCGATTTCGAAATTATTAGGACTTACTGTCGCGACAGTAAGGCTGATTCCATCTACCGCGATNGATCCTTTGTGGCAGACATATTGTTCCCATTCAGGTTTAAGATCAAAGGCAAATCGGTAAGACTCGTCGTCCTGGAGATCTATGCTCTGTATTGTGGTTGTTCCATCGATATGTCCTTGGACGATATGACCACCGAACCGGCTGGAGGTATGAAGAGGGCGTTCAAGGTTTACTGAGTCTCCCTCATGTAGGAGGCCTAATGTTGTTCGGTTCATAGTTTCAGGTACGGCATCTGTGGTCCACCAGTTCTTACCGAAGGTAACCGCAGTAAGGCAGCAACCATTTACTGAAATCGAAGAACCAGTTTCGATATCGTCTAGAACTTTACTTGCTGAAAAAGTAAACGTAGACCCTGAACCATTGGGAGATATGNATTCGACTANGCCAACTTCTTCGATTATTCCTGTGAACAATTTGCCCTTTCAAATTAGGAAGCGTGATTCCTTGTATTAATGTATACCATTAATACAAGGAATGCAATACGGAAAAAATCCATCTGTTATATTTCAATAAGCAGATGGCGGCTTACGTCTCCGACTTGCCTTACTTCTATCTTTCGGCTGCTAAACCACCATCTATCATCGTACAAATGAAATGAATCGAAATATTGCCCCGTAATAATTACCTGAAGCGGGAAGTCTTTCATTCCCTGAAACACCGTAAAGTAAGATTTTGATTCAGCTGAGTTTCCTATTACATGAATTTCTATATTTGTCGTGACATGGTGTGTTCGAGGCGTTCCATCTTCGTATCTGCGTGTTGTATTTGTATACATTGAGGTCACATCGTCAGACCCCTCGATGTGAGTCGAGCCATCGACAATAATCTTTCCTCTACTGAACAATTCTCCTATGCCTACAAAGTCGCCGTTATCAATACGTCTAGCGTATTCAAGGAGAAGATGTTCAATTTGATGTGAACTATTCATGTGGTTGCTTTCAAGATTTTGCATAGTAGGTCAATGTCTGCATGTAGAATGATTTTACTTGCGGGAACACCGTAACCACTCAAGGAAGATTGTGTTTAGTTCAATTCCNAGTCCCAATTCAGGATCGTTCGACTTAGGGCCTCTTACCCTTCGAGGGTATGGCCTTATGATCGCTCTTGGTGTTCTAGCCGCAGTTTGGCTAGCAGCAAAAAGATTTACTGACCGTTCGTTAAGTTCCGATCATGCGGCAGGNATNGCGATGTGGGGTGTCCCCGCTGGCATCATTGGAGCNCGTATTTATCACGTCATTACCGATTGGGGTCGTTTTACAGGGAATTGGGGAGANGCACTCAAAATATGGAAGGGGGGACTGGGNATTTTAGGTGGAGTTATCTTTGGCTATCTGGCTGTTGTGATTTATTGCAGAAGAGCTAATTTAGATCTGCGAACGGCTATGGACGTCGGAGCCCCCGCNATACCTCTTGCGCAANTGATAGGAAGATGGGGGAATTGGTTTAATCAAGAACTCTACGGTCGCCCATCNGACCTCCCATGGGCTTTAGAAATTGACCCTGAGAATCGCCCTTCCCAATATATTGAACAAGCCACTTTCCACCCGACTTTTCTNTATGAATCGTTATGGAATCTGATGGTTGTTCTGGTGCTAATNAAAATTGATCGAATGAAGANACTTTCCAAGGGGATGCTNTTCGTTGTTTATTTTGCATTGTATTCCATTGGGCGTATTTGGGTAGAAGCTCTCCGCATAGATGAAGCAACCGAAATCGCCGGACTTCGGGTTAACGTATGGGTGTTTTCCGTCCTCCTTCTTTTAAGTCTCGGCGTCCTCTTCAAGTTTGAACGGCGAGAACGCAGCACCCTGAAAAGTACTGAGAGAGAGCAAATAAATATNCGTACTGGCCCTAAAGAGGGCGATGTCGATGAAGAGTTACCTGATCAAACGGATTAATCCTAAGAAATCTCAGCACAGCGGCTTCTATAAGAGTAGTTTCGAGATTGAGGCATTGGGGAAAAATGATTGAAGAGAATCCATACGAGGATAGGTTTGAGCGAACGTTCGCATTCGTAGACCTTTCTGGGTTCACCACCTTTACAGACCGATGGGGGGATAAAGCAGCGGTAGAGGTCCTTAATGATTTTAGGTTTCTAGTTAGGACTGTTGCTTCGCGAAAAGGCATACGTATAGCTAAATGGCTGGGGGATGGAGCAATGTTGGTTGCTGTAGAACCCGAAACCGCTACAGAAGCGATTATGGAAATGCTAGATTCTTTGGCTCAATCTGATGCACCTCTTGAATTGCGCGCAGGCTTGGCTTCTGGACCTGTATTGCTCGTAGACGGAGAAGACTATCTTGGACATGCAGTTAACATGGCTTCTCGGTTATGTGACCAAGCTGAACCAGGGGAAGTTCTGGCTACAAGTTCAATGATTACCTCATTAATGGTCAATACTCCATCTACTCCTATCGGGAAACACCAAATCAAGGGATTTAAAGAACCTATAGAACTAGTTCGGCTCACACGGGCTAATTCAGTTTGAGGTATTTCCTAACATGCCCATACGAGGTGTCAGAGGATGTATTCTAGATGACTGTGCATACTCCCTACTCTCATCAATCCACATGGACAAAGCGGCGTAGCTGTCTTCTAATTCAAAATGTCTTAACAGGTTTTTATGACAGATAATCAGACATGGAGTGATCTTGGTGTTGACAAAGATATTTGTGAAGTCCTTTTAGAGAGGGCTATAACTTCACCATTCCCTATTCAAACCCTTACAATACCAGATGCGATTTCCGGTAGGGACGTCTGCGGTAAAGCCAAGACCGGATCTGGAAAAACCCTTGCGTTTGGTATTCCTATGATCCAAAATCTCGATTCAACTGGAGTGTCTAGTACAGCAGATCCAAGAGTCCTCATACTTGTTCCCACCCGAGAATTAGCAGTTCAAGTAAGTGAAGAGCTCTTACCTATTACCAATGTTCGTGGGTTAAAAATAGCAGCGATCTATGGAGGGGCGAACATTGAAACTCAGATAAAGACTATAAAGAAAGGGATAGATCTTGTCGCTGCTACGCCTGGAAGGATGATCGACCTTCTTGAACGAGGCGAAGTTTCCGTTGAGGCATTGGAGATGGTCGTCATTGATGAGGCTGACCGCATGGCTGATATGGGTTTTCTTCCTCAAGTGGAATGGATTCTAAGAAGGGTTGGAAAAAAACACCAAACGCTATTGTTCAGCGCAACGTTAGACGGAGCTGTTAATTCTTTAATCCAGAGGTATCAATCTGATCCCTGTATGCACGAAGTAGAAGCAAAGGAAATCACAGTTGAAGAGATGACTCATCGATTTCTTCATGTGCACGAGCGAGACAAGGTAAAAGTGACTGCTACAATAGCTGCCTCGACGTCACGGACTTTGGTATTTAGCAATACTAAGGCAGGGTGCGACCACCTTGTCCGAAAACTTACGAACGAAGGGGTTAAAGCCCAAGCTATTCACGGTGACCTTCGCCAGAACATGAGAGAGAAAGCATTAGACCGTTTCGCAAGAGGAGACCTCCCCGTTCTAGTAGCCACTGACGTAGCGGCAAGAGGAATTCATGTAGATGATGTCGAAGTAGTTATTCACTATGATCCTCCGCCTGATCATAAAACGTATCTTCACCGATCCGGTAGGACGGCGAGGGCTGGAACTAAAGGNCTAGTAGTCACCCTGCTGTTATGGGACGAAGAACTAATCGTTAAACGTCTTCAGAAGCGCGTNGGGCTTGATATTCCTGTTGTAGAGATGTTCTCCAACGACCAGAGATTGCAGCATCTCGGAGATTGGGAACCAGAAAAGTAGGGGAACAGATAGTTTTTTCACTGTGAAACACTCGTAAACTTTTAGGTATGAATATTTCGAGTGGTTCCCTATGAATCCATTATTAATCGAGTGGATCAAAAAATCTTTAAGAGACGGGTCTACCCCGATCGAAATAGCTGCAGCAATAGCTAGAGGAGTCGCGAATAACAAAGGATTACTTCGAGATTCTTCGGAACCTGAACTTCTTTCCTGTGGAAACCTGCTAGCTCCAGACGAAGTCGAATATACCCCAGAATTGGTTGGTGCGGCCTATGAACAATGCTTAGATTCCTCGATTCGCCGTAACAGTGGTGTCCACTACACTCCCACAGAAGTTGCGCAGAAACTGACCGATATTGCTTTAAGCAAGGCTCCTCCCGGTCCTGTATGTGACCCTTCAGTGGGGGGAGGTTCATTTCTGCTTGCCGCGGCAAACGCATTCCGAGCATTGGGTCTTTCTTCGTCGGTCATTGTTAAAGAGCTCCTATGGGGCATCGATCTAGATCCAGATGCTATTCGAGTAACCAAAACAGTCTTGTCGCTTTGGGCTTCTGAAGGTCAATGGATTGTTGCTGAAAACAATCTTGTAACTGCTAACTCATTAGAAACTGGTGTAGATGCCTTCCAATCACCACCTATTAGAGGTTTTTCAGCAGTCATAGGTAATCCACCTTTTCAAAATCAGCTTCAACATCAGACTGTCCGGACCCTAGACTTAACAAATCAGCTTCGAGAACGTTGGAAGACCTCCGCTGGTCCATACGCAGATACTGCAGGGTTCTTTCTTCTTGTTGGATCATCAATGCTCTCAGAAAAAGGGATATTGCTTATGATTCAACCGCAATCCTTTCTCTCAGCAGCTGACTCTCTTCCGATACGTGAAAACCTTGAAGATCAAATGGACCTTATAGGTATGTGGATCGGCGGATCAGATGTATTCGAAGCCGGCGTGCATGTCTGCGCGCCGATTTTCGGCCACATAGAAGGCGAAAATCAACTGAATCTATGGGAAGGTCCTGAGATAAAGGAAAGACCCCCAATGAGTAGAGAGAAAAAGGATAATTGGACAGAGATTATTTCTGCAGCTAGCGGAGTTCCCTTTGTCGATCTTCAGGGACCAGAACTAAAAAACATATCATCATCCACTGCAGGATTCCGAGATCAGTTCTATGGGCTCAAAGACTATGTCTCTGAAAAGCACCTCTGTCAAGGAGATTGGGCGCCCCTTATAACGGTGGGAATGATAGATCCATTCCGTAATCGCTGGGGGCAAGGCGCATTTCGGTACGCAAACAAAAGCTGGATCGAGCCGGTAGTCGACTTAGATGCATTGAGGAAAGGTAATTTAGAACTCTTCCAGTGGGTAAAGGATCGTTTAAGGCCAAAAATTTTAGTAGCAACTCAAACTAAAATCCTTGAAGTGCTTCCAGATCCTGAAGGTCGCCTTATCCCGTCAACGCCAGTGATCTCTGTGGAGTGTGACTACGAAAATGTTTGGCTCATTTCTGCGGCTCTTAGCTCACCATCTGCTAGCGCCAGAGCTTTCGCAAGAGCCGCAGGAGCGGCTATGTCATCCGATACCTTGAAGTTGTCAGCTACCCAAATCGGAGAGATTCCACTTCCAGAACGAACTTTTGAGTGGGAACAAGGAGCAGAATATGCACAGCAAGCGTACTTGGCGGATTCAGAACCAGTTTGGGCATCGTATCTTCACAAGCTCGGCCAAGAAACCGCAAAAGCGTATGAGGCAGATAACGACGTTTTTGAATGGTGGTCAAATCGCCTACCCGCATGGCGGTAGCAATTCAGGACTGATGTTGGAGTTTCTGTCAAATGCTGGTTGACTGACAGTACATCAAGAGTTGTTCATTAATGAACACGGCAACCTGGGAGTGGCACCCAAGGTGCCACTAGCCAAGGGTTAGGATGGGGTTTAGCCAAAGCTAAGCAAAAAAGTGTGAGAAAATAGAAAGTACAACTTATTACTTATCGCAGGGTGTCTATTTAGAGGAAGGATAAAATGGAACTCGTGAGACGTGCAAAATCTAAAGGACCAAGGTTAGATATTATCGAAGGCGGTCAGAGCCCCGGCGAAGGGTCTGTCAGCGCTGTTCCCGCGCACCCAAGAGACTATTCAACCGGCCTTCCAGTTTCTGGCGCATGGTTTCCTGGGGACCCTGTAGGCCATCGTCGATTTTTAACCATAACAGACGGTCACCCGTTCGCTCTTGAACCCGGTGGTAGTCTCGCTGAAGTTGTCCAAGCATACGAAACATGGGGAACGCTAAACAGTGATTCATCTAACGCTGTGCTGGTATGTCACGCATTGACGGGGGATTCACATGTGACCGGAGAAAGCAACGCTGCCCACCCAACAAAAGGCTGGTGGGATGAAGTAATTGGCCCCGGAAAGGCAGTGGATACAAATGAGTATTTTGTTGTCTGTATAAATGTTCTTGGTGGTTGTCAAGGAAGCACAGGGCCATCCTCTTTAGATCCTCATGTTGGCCGTCCATATGGGTCGCGTTTCCCAGAGATAACAATTCGTGACATCGTCCGAGCGCAGGCAAAGGTCGCAGATCACCTCGGAGTGCGCCAATGGCATGCTGTTATAGGGGGGTCAATGGGCGGTATGCAAGTCCTTGAATGGGCAGCTATGTTCCCTGAACGCGTTCTACGCATCGCGCCAATAGCAACCGCCTTAGCAGCCAGTTCGCAGCAAATAGCATGGAGTGCTGTAGGAAGATCAGCACTAACGTTAGACCCTAGGTGGAGAGGTGGAGATTACTATGACGCTGAACCAGGCGACGGTCCTTATGCCGGTCTTGCAATAGCGCGAGCTATTGCGCAGATTCATTATCGAAGCGACGAAAGCTTTCAAGAGCGTTTCGGAAGAACGCTCGTAGAAAAGGATTCACTCTTTGGCCTATGGGATCGCTTTCAAGTTGAATCCTATTTGGACTATCACGGAGAAAAGTTAGTCCGACGTTTCGACGCGAATTCATATCTCGTTCTCAATCGGGCTATGGATACTCATGATCTCGCCCGGGGACGAATTTCGATGGAAGAAGCTGTCAAAAGAATTTCCGCGACTGCTGCGACGGCCAGCATCAGCACAGATTCTCTGTATCCGCCGCATCAACAAAGTGAAATCCAACGACTAATTCATGAAATAGGCGGTGAATGTACTTACGTTGAAATCGATGATTCAAATGGACATGATGGATTCCTTCTAGCAGCAAAAGGTGTCGGAGATGTTCTTCGTGCACTTCTCCAGAGCTAAACCACTTTCTAAGCGTGAGAGGCCATGCCTGAAGGGATAGAAGTTGAGTACTACCGGAGAGGGGCAGAAGCAGCTCTTTCTCGAACAATTTCGTCGATAATG
The DNA here is from genome assembly GCA_002715425.1 of Actinomycetota bacterium. Next base: position 26,561 of record PAYW01000012.1, read on the forward strand.
GCCGACGACTCGCTTTATTTGAAGGGGCAAACTTCTGCACACTTACTCGAAGAAATTTTAGTAGAAAGCAGTTTCTTGCATGCGAGCCGTATCGGCAAGTTGCTCTATCTGGAAACTGTTGATGGAGAAATTCTGGGAATTCGATTCGGTATGACAGGAAGAATTATTGTTGATGGTTCTGCCCCTATTAAATACTTAGAATATTCCAGTGTGCGGGACGAACCTTCCTGGGATCGCTTTGTAGTACGGTTCTCAGATGGTGGGAGCATGCGGATTCGCGACCCTCGGCGCCTAGGTGGTGTAGAGCTGAACCCTGATCTTGGTTCACTTGGTTTCGATTTGTATGCAATTACGGAACAAGAACTTCAGAGCGTACTTTNGGGCTCATCGCGCCCAATTAAAGCTAGATTAATGGATCAAAGCAGGGTCGCAGGGTTGGGGAATCTGTTAGCAGATGAAATTCTTTGGAGGTCTTCTATTGACCCTCGGCGACCATCAGACTCCTTAAGTGAAGACGAAATGCGGACTTTGTACAGGTTCTTCTCAAAGACCATCACTGAACTAACNTCTCTAGGTGGATCCCATATGGGAACTCTTCAAGATCACAGGATAGGGGGTGGGCTATGTCCAAAGGACGGAATTCCTTTAGAAAGGTACAAGGTCGGAGGGAGAACAACCTATTCTTGTCCTGAGCATCAGAAAGGGTAACTCAGAATGAAGAAAGCTAGCATGTACATAAGCGCTCTTGTCCTGAACCTGATCTATCTAATATGCCAAACAGATTTAGTTTTTGCGCAGATAACAGAATCTGACAAAGATTACATCCCTGGAGAAAATGAAACTTCACAACTTATTACTTCGTCATTCGAAGTGAGAAGGGCAGTAATCGCCTTAATAGTTATTGCTGTGGTGACTCTTGCCGGCTTGTGGTACTACTGGCGTAGGACAGGGCAATGGTCTCGAACCCGTTTCGTCGATGAGTATGGCGAAGGTCAATTAAGTAAAAAAGAAACTATCTTTCGAAAACTCCTCAAAATAATATCTCGCTCTATAGGCAAACTTACGAGTTTAGGATCTGGTTCTCGAAACCCTGAAGACGCCGGTTCTGCAGACTTGTAGCCACTTGTTCTATGCTAATTATATGGAAAATGATTTTGATATAGAAGCAATGGCGCAACGCTTTCAAGCTAGAGCTGCTGCAGTGAAAAAAAGAGATCTTCCGCCGGTTGGCGGTGAAGAACGACAACTCTTCATTGAGCAGGCCCAGCAGGACTATATGGACTATGCAATCATCGGAGACGCAAAAGGTTCTCTTGTCGATGGCATCCTCACTCTAGAGATAGATCTTCGAAGCTAACTTGAAAGTGATAATACGATGTTTTCTTTGAAGCATTGTGTTTCCATTTACCTCTGATTGCCTATTTCTCTTTCTGTTTCCTATACTTGAGTCTCTGCGGATGTAGCTCAGTTGGTAGAGCGCAACCTTGCCAAGGTTGAGGTCGCCGGTTCGAGGCCGGTCATCCGCTCAGGAAAACTAT
>PAYW01000013.1 GCA_002715425.1 Actinomycetota bacterium
TGAAGGGGGCGATAACTATGTTATGGCCGGTAGGTATATCGATAAATTGGTTCGAGTCGATTCAGAGTGGCGTATCACTGAGAGGCAATTAATGCTGGATTGGACTGAAGGAAACAATCGGGTTCTTGCGCGCAAAAAACCGCAAGAGTGAAAGCAACATGTTTGTAATAGTTTCAACAGTAGCTTAAATTAAGACCATGGCTGGGGAAGTGACTCATCAGAGTCCTGAAGATATCGAAAACGAACTTGTTCGTAGAGGTCATGTTGTTACGTCGTGGGACAGCATTGGTGAAATAACTATTGAAGCGACCGGTGTTGAAACAAGTTCATACCGGATAGGCCTACCCTCTCTTGAATCATCCCCGACGGTCTTTAAAGCTTACTTCCCACCTGATTGCAGAATTGAAGCCCATACCCACGCATGTGATTATTCTGAAATTATTTTAGAAGGTACTCAGAAAGTCAGTGGAAAGTGGCTCTACCCCGGCGATATTCGTATAGGTCTGGCAAATAGAGGCTACGGTCCGCTTATTGCTGGACCTGAAGGGGTTACGGTACTGGTAATCTTCGCTGATGGGCATTGGCCCGCCGTTACTATTGGAGCTGGTGATGGAAGTACCCTCGGCACAGGGGAATTACTGGACCGTTTCAGTGCTGCTGAAGAAAATTAAAAGATTAGTTTTTAATATCGAACGTGGGTTAATGATTGTTAGATTTAGTCCTTGAGGTGAGTGTTAGTCAAGTAGGTGAGGCGATCGCTTTTTAAGACGAAGTAGATCAACAGCATTCGCGTTGAGTTTTTCAGTCAAGCCATCAACGTGACGCAACGTTCCTTTATCCCAGCCGCCGAAATTTGTTCCAAATACAAGGCGCTCCGTTCCGATTTGTTCAAGAGCAAATTCAAATTCTTTGTCTCCGGTTACATGACAGTCAAACCAGAGGCGATCTAGAGCAGTATCGAATGCACCTGGTTCTCTAATCCATTCTGGGGAAGATGGGCGGCGTTCAGCTAAAGCTCTGAGTTTCGCCCGATGCATCATCGTGGACCCGCCACCATGAGAGATGCAGATATCGAGTTTAGGAAAACGGCGAGAAACTCCTCCGAAGACAAGCATGGAGGTAGCGATCATTTCTTCGTAGGAGAATTCTATGACTAAATCAAGACTGTACTTTCTCATCCGTTGGTCCCGAAGAGGACCGTCGAGTCCGGATGCAGTTGGGTGGAGAAATAAGGGAACGTCTAGTTCAACGCATGCAGCGTAGAATGGGTCCATACGTTCATCATCTAAGTCGGTACCGAAATCAGTTCCGATGTACCCACCCATGAGACCATAGTCGTTAACGCTGCGTTCAAGTTCAGCTATAGCTGCGTCAATGTCTTGCATGGGAAGCGCAGCAAAGCCCACGAATCTGTCCGGATGTTTACTGATCACTGATGCTAAGTCTTCGTTATGGGCTCGACAGAAATTAATCGCGTCAGCAGCCGGAATCCAGTGTAAGTATGTTAACGGGTTAGGAGAAAGAGCTTGGACTCGGATTCCAGCTTCATCCATTGCTTCTAGCCGGAGGTTTGTTTGCATAAAAAGCGATTCACGGTACGGGACTCCTTCAAGGCGCCAGTCTCCGACTCTGAACCAAGTGGTTCCATCTTCATAGGCGCCAAGTTCTGGGCCGCATGTTGGACCAGCTGCTCCTAAGCTTCCTTCAAGAACAATATGTCCATGGACATCAATAAGACCGGTCACGAATCCCTCCATTCTTTAAAAGCATAGTCTTAAAAATCGAAAGGCATTAATCCCTGAGTTATGCTGGCGATTCTCAAGGGTTTCTTTTTTGGTGCGCTCTGTTTTTCTTATCTAGAATCAGGAATGAGTGGGAGGACTATTTTGGAATCACAAGAAACGCAACGGTTATTAGAAGCTGCCGATAAGCAAGAGATTAGAGATATTCTCATGCGATACGGACGAGGCGTTGATCGTCTTGACGAAGATCTAATCCGATCTTGTTATCACGATGATAGCTTCGATGATCATGGACATTGGAAAGGAAATGGACAGGATTTCGCAGCATTTATCGTTGAATCACTCCGTGAGCGATCACATCACACGACACACGCTATAGCTAATGCTCTTATAGAAATAGATTCATCAGATCCTAATAAAGCAAAATCAGAAGCATACAGTCTGGCGTACCTGCGAAGAACCGATAAAACTGGAACTGAATGGCTCGACTTCTTTTCAGGACGCTACATCGACAAATTCGAACGTCGGAACAGAAAATGGAAAATAGCTCACCGAGTGGTCGTCCACGACTGGTCCATCTCTAGCCCACTTGACACTAATGCGTTCCCCCTACCAATGGACTCATTCTTCCAGGGGAAAAGAGATAGAACAGATCTCATCTATCAAACATAAAATCAATGCTTGGAACCCCATAACCATAAGGAGCTTAATGAGGGCAATATGTTTGAAATTTTTACGAGAGACAATAGAGCCGAATAAAACCAAAATTTAAATTAAGCTATCAATGTGGATAACGAAGCAAAAGTCTCGAAGATAACTAAGCAACTACTTGTTCGAAGTAGACGAAAGCTGAATATCGCAAAATTTATATTTGCAAAAATTGACTCTCTTGGTGATTTATTCTCAAAAGTTGTTAAGAGATCCCACTCTAGCTTTCTCGTTAGCAAAGCAAATAGGAAGAAAATAGTAAGGCTCCTAAATAACGAAGTGAAGATTTGGAGCAATCTGGATGAAGCAGTCGGAGGTGAACGTTGGAGAGAAGCAGCAGGAATGGTTACCTCAGCAAAGAGTCTCCTGCCTAATTCACATCGTTATTCGAGTTTAAGAAGACCTGTTGATGAATTGTTTATTTCCTCAAATCCATTAGTGGACTTTAAAGAAGAATTGGAGACGTTTCACGAAACTGGGACACTAGCAAAAAGGTGGGATTTAATTAAGAAAAGGAATCTAGATAGTCACATAAGGAAAAAGAATATCTATAGACATAGAGAGGAAAAATTGGATACCTCCAGCTCAGCTGGAAAACAGCGTCGAATACTTTTCATCGCATACGGTGATAAAGGATTTTTCTTCTTGAGGAAGTTAATTCAAGATCTCAGATTACGTGAAGACTTGGAAGTAAAGACTTTAGACACATCAACTTTTCTTCACCCAACCACACCTATAAAAAGAAGAGACTTGCCAGCGGATGCGAAAGAACTAATTGACTGGGCAGACATAATTTTCCTCGAATGGGCGGACCGGTCATCTACGACGATGATCAACTCCCTCCCTCATGATAAAAAAATATTACTACGGCTTCACAGTTACGAAGTCACTCATCCTTGGCCTTTAGAAATCGACTGGGGGAAGATAGATACCTTAGTTTGTGTCTGTCAGCACAACCTTATGAGATTGGCTGAAGTGGTTGACCTTGAGGCTTATGGATGCAAATCTTTTGTGCTTCCAACTCCACTTAATTACGAAGCTTTTATAAAACCTAAGTTAGGTGATGTGAGTAAAGTTCTTGGACTTAGTGGCTATGGGCAATCGCTGAAAAGACCTGACTTAGCGCTAGATCTGCTAAAGCTACTTCAAAGTAATGACCCTTCATGGAAACTAGAACTTCTAGGTGATATTCCTAAGCCCGGCCGAGCCTATGAAATACAATACTTTGAAAATTTCTGGAAAAGAGCACAGCCGCACATCCAAACTGGCACCTTAAAAATAACACCTTGGATGTCGGACCCGTCTATCTGGTTTCAAAACGTGGGGATCATACTTTCGTGTTCTGATCGAGAAGGAACCCATGAATCTTGCCGTGAAGGATTAGCTAGTGGCTCAATGGGACTAATTAGAAATTGGCCTTGGGCGAAAAATTATGGCGGTAATGATCACATGTTCCCGGACAGTTTTCACTGGGATACTGTCTCTGAAGCAGCTGACTATTTACAATCTTTTGAATCTTCTGAACAAAGGTTAAGCCAAGCATCTCTTGAACAGAAGAAACTGCTCGAACGTGAAAGGCAAAGAGACGTCGCTGAAGATTTTTTAGAAATAGCATTCGCATGAGCAAACACCTAAGCACGTTCAACGTATAAGACCAAATACAAGAAACCAGAAGCAATCCTCTCAAATTGTAAAGAAAGAACTAAAACTGTTTCAATCCGTATCTAGTTAGCGTATCTTCCTCGAAGAGGGCCAAAGCGCGCAAGCATTTTTTTACGGTCTTCTAATTCTCTTTGTTTCCAACTGTCATCCTTACTTCGCTTGATATGGCGTGAATCATTATTCACTCGATAATTCCAAGTTGGGTTCGGGTTATAAACAAACCAGTCGCTATGTTCTTTCCCTATACGTAACCAAAAATCCCAATATCCTAAATTATCAAATTCACTAGAGAATGGAAGGTACACATCTGAAACACTTTTATGGATAAGGGAGGTATCAGCAATAAAGTTCCCTTCAAGGTTTTTTTCAAATGAATATGAATCTTGGAATTGATTAGTTCGAATGAAGTTCAGATTCTCATCGACTACGTTGTATGCAGAGTAACAAATCTTCTTTTTTTTACTTTCACAAAGACTAATTTCATCTTTAAGTTTATTAGGTAAAGCCACATCATTTCCTGACATGTAGCACCACCAATCATTTTTAATATATTTTGTTGCATTGTTTAACTGTCCATAAATGCTTGGNGTCTTNTGTGTAACAATGTCGACATCATAACCAAGNAGCGTATTCAATGACTGATCNCCATCAACNGTTGAGATGATNAATTGAATATCGCAGTCAGTCTGATAGAGGTAACTTCTCACTGCTTCTTTCAAGTGAGTTTGATTCCCTTTAAATGTGCAGACAATGATTGAGGCTTTATATGGTGAATTCTTCATCTGGTTTCGCACTCCCCGCTGATCAATAGGTCAAAATATTTTATCTGAGCCATATCATCAATTGCTCAACACACCTTTCTTCAAAAAATTGCTAAGGCATAACTGGCTCGGATTATTTACTAGTTCCCAGTGTTTCTTATGGAATTCGCCTAATCACTTCATCAATATATTCATCTTCATTGAAGGTATTATAAAACCTTGCCTTATCAATCCTTTTCATATAATCGATAACCTCGTCATAAAATGATGAACTTGTCACCATCGTCTTTATTAACTGAGCGCACCGGATAACTTCACTATCATCGATCCAATTATCCTGAAAAGTATTCTTCGGATCATCCGGCGGTTTGTACAGTAAGTTGTAAAAGAGTGGGTAGTCGCTTCCCAGCTCTTGTTCTCGAGCATTAGATCGACAAGCAAGAATAGGCTTTTCACAAACTATTGCCTCAACTACTTTATTTGACCCAGCGTATTCGCTTTGAAAGTCCCTTTGATTGTATAACAACAAGTCACTTGAATTAATAAAGTCNTTCACCTTCGTAAAATCAATGTTNTGGATGAAATAAAAGTTGTCNATNTCATCGAGAATATTAAGGCTAGCCGAAGTTGTACCAACGAAAATAACGCTAATTTGCTTTCTAACTTCTTCCGACAAAGCATCATATATTCTCAAAAAATAGGACGGAAAACAAGAATTTCTTATACTACCAAAGTGGCAAATCTTGAACGAATCTGGATCTATGCCATATTTTGTGAAAGCATTTTCCTCGACGTCCTTCCGATAGATACTGTTAGGGTCTAGTTTTTGAGAGAAGACAATTGCCTTGTTTGTGTAGTAATCGTCAGGGTAAAGGATTCCCCAGTTCTCATTTGGCTTCTCTAACATCGTTTTCCAACTCTCAGTTGGACATGCAATCAAGTCGCTACGAGCAAAACTTTCCTCATCATATGGAGACGCAAAATAGATTTTTAGTTTGTCTTCAGGAATTTGTTTAAAGATTATCGGATTATTTCTAACGTAATACGCATCATAATGTTTGCCAGGAGCTTCAATATCTGTTTTGTTCTGCCCTAAATTTTCTTGGGTAAAATCGATACGTTGATTATTGTAATAAACATCAAAATATTTGTTCAGGAACTTTATTAAGTTAAGTTCATTAATTCCATCTCCACCTGTTGCAGAGATCTGACTTACGTTCCCAAGGAGATAGTAAAGCTTTTTAAAATTAGGTCGCTCCATTATTTACTACGTTACTATTTGAAGCAGACTTGATTTGTTATATGTTCATAGGAATATATGCCTTTGATCTTATGGCAATACGTCTGATAATAAATCGATGTAGCTTACGAACCTGTGGGCTTATCGATGTAACAGCAAGGATAAGTCTCAAGTATGGAAGAACTCTTCGACTCATACCTAGAACATGCAATCGGGAGAACCCCGCTCGTACCTTTGAAAAATATTTCATCGGCATCATCAGGGAAAGTATGGCTAAAGCTTGAAAGCGGGAATCCCACTGGAAGCTATAAGGACCGGATGGCCTACGCTGTTTTTAAAAACGCGTTCGCGAGAGGAGATATAACGACTGGCAGCCGTTTAGTCGAATACACGGGAGGAAGTACAGGAACGTCTTTGGCTCACATTGCCTCCAGAACCGGCGTACAATTCATTGCCGTTTCTTCAGATGCTTTTGCCCAATCAAAAATCGATTCGATGCTCGCGTACGGAGCTGAAGTAATCACCATTCCAAGTGAAGACAAGAAAATCACTCCAGATCTTATTGCTGCTATGCGCGAAAAAGCATACGCAATAGCGGAAGAACCAAATACCTACTATGCCGATCAATTCGGATCTCCAGATGTTATCGAAGGATATGTCCCGATGGGACAAGAAATCGCTGATCAAATAGGAGCTCCCATTGACGTTTTCTGCGCAGCAGTAGGAACAGGTGGTGCCTTTACCGGAGCGGCTAAAGGTTTATATCAAGCCGGACATCAACCAGATCTCGTTGGGCTAGAACCGCTTCAATCACCATTTCTTACTACCGGTGAAGGGGGGGCACATCGGATCGAAGGAATCGGTTTAGGATTCATACCTCCGTTTCTTGACCTCAACCAATGCAACGAGATACGAGCGATTGATCAGAATGATGCATTTCATATGTGCCGGAGACTTGCTACTGAAGAAGGTCTTCTTTGTGGGCCTTCAACAGGTTTGAATGTTTCCGCCGCTCTTGCCATAGCTTCCGAACGAGGGCCTGACACAGTTATAGTTACCTTAGGTTGTGATCATGGATCGAAATATTTCTCCAGTGATAGGTCATAAAGTTACATTCCTAGCTGGGGGAAACCCATTAAAAATTCTCTAAAANATTCCCAAAATAATCATGACAAATGCCACAGGTGATCCACGTCACAATCGCCTAAATTTCTTGGAATAGTTAGATAACGTTCATTATGTAAGTCCCCCCCCTTACAAACATAGGAACCCCCGGGTCGTTCTCCTTGCGTCCGGGGGTTTACTATTGAAACCTTCACAACTAGCTTTTCAGCTTTGGAATACGAAGACAAGACTATGTTTCATAATGGTGTGAGGTGGTTCGTCTTTTAGAAAATTTCTATTGGTGTGACATGTGTAACTGGGACAAATGTCACGTACTGAAAAGATGTAAAACCATGAAAATTAATTTATTTTAATAAGGTCCATTAATTTTCATAAGGAGGAAAGTTGGATAACGTAATGCTCACAGGAGGAGACTACACACTGGTCTACAACGTCCTTTCATTTGGAACGGCTGTAATGTTCGGTGCTTTTGTTTACTTCCTTACACAAATGAGGTCAGTTAATAAGCAATACCAAGCAGGTATCGCAGTTTCGGCAATTGTCGTTGGAATAGCCGGATACCACTACTACAGAATCTGGTCAGATTTCGGCGAAGGTGTAATGAACGAAGGTTACCGTTACGCCGATTGGCTCATCACCGTTCCCCTACTGATTATTGAGCTTCTTATTGTTCTAGGAGTCGCAAAACAGGATCGTCGGAGTCTCATGCTCAAACTCGTTCCGGCAACAATTCTGATGGTCGGACTCGGATATCCGGGTGAAGTTGCTGATGGAAATGGAGCTAAATGGACTTTCTGGGTTCTCGCTATATTGCCATTCATCTACATCCTTAAGACTCTTTATGGCGAGCTGCAAAAAGCTGGCCAAAGAGAAACAGGAGCAGTAGCTTCCCAGATTAAAAACGCTACCTATGTTCTTCTTACGACATGGATGGTCTACCCCATCGCTTACCTGTTCCCGATCTTTGATGGAGAGTCAGAAATATTGGAAACTTTGCGGCAGGTTGGGTACACATTTGCTGATATCACAGCGAAAGGCCTTTATGGTCTTATGATCTTGTGGATTGCTAAGGCTCGGACTGAAGCAGAAGTAACCGGCTAAACGTTTTTACCTCCCTAGGTTGGCCAGTCTTCGGACTGGCCAACTTTTTTTAACTTGGAACTATTAGAAGCTTCTATCCAAGCCCTGTAGTCTTACTTACTATGTGTTGGAGTATGTCTTGTTTGTGGCTGGCAGCCTTAGTCCTTCTCTGGATCTAGAGCTAATAGGGATCTCCGGTCATTCACTAATAGTGGTTGTTAAACATTCATTCTCTTCATCCACTGGGAAGTCATTTATTCCTTCCGATCTTACGAAGGTATATTTCAAAGATATTTTGTGAACAAGGATTGTGCCATCCGTAACAATAAGAGGAACTAAACTTACAAGTAGCTATGATCAACAGGTCATGATTGCAATACTGCTGCTTCGTAAGTTCGATTTATTAATTGGTTAACTTAAGAGATTCTCAACACCTACGTCATCAGCAATCATTCTCTAAGTAACTAGGAACTGTATGCCAACAAAATTTTCAGATCTCGGAGTCCCTCAATGGATAGACGAAGCCCTTAATCAAAGAGGGATTTCAGAACCATTTGAAATTCAAGAAAAGACAATCAAAGATGGGTTAGAAGGCAAAGACATCTGTGGAAGAGCGCCGACCGGATCTGGGAAAACCCTCGCTTTTGGCATACCGCTTGCAGCCAAGACACAAGCATCTAAGCCAAGAAAGCCACAAAGCCTGATTCTTGCGCCAACAAGAGAATTAGCACAGCAGATTTGTAATGAACTTCGGACGTTTAGCGGAAAAAGAACAGTCTTTGTAGTTTATGGTGGGGTTGGTTATGGCCCTCAACGTAAAGCTTTAGCCAACGGAGTGGATATTCTTGTTGCTTGTCCAGGGCGCCTTGAAGATCTAATAGAGCAAAAAGAGTTGAATTTAGAAGCAGTAAAGCAGGTAGTTATTGATGAAGCTGACCGGATGGCTGATATGGGGTTTATGCCTGCCGTCAAAAGGATCCTTGATCAAACCTCTAATGATCGGCAGACGATTCTTTTCTCAGCAACTCTTGATAGGGATGTAGAACAATTAAAGAAACGGTATCAACGCGACCCGGTGCTTAGGGAGGTAGGCGATAAGACTCCTGACATCAAACAGGCAGTACATACATATTTTGTAGCTAAAAAATCAGAAAAATCAGAAATTGCTGCTGAAGCAGTTAAAGCTATGTGGCCGGCGATTATTTTTTGTCGGACAAGGCATGGATCTGACCGTTTAGTAAAGCAACTTAAACGGTTTGATATCGCTGCTGAATCTATTCACGGTGGCAAAAGTCAAAACCAAAGGCAAAGAGCGCTTAAGAACTTTAGTAAGGGCAAAGTCCAAGCGCTTGTCGCTACAGATGTAGCCGCTCGTGGGATACATGTTGATGGAGTTGAACTTGTAGTACATTTCGACCTTCCTGAAGATCATAAAGCGTATATTCACCGGTCTGGGAGAACAGCCAGGGCAGGAAATAAGGGAATAGTTTTTTCCATTATTCAGCCAGATCAAAAACGGGCAGCGCAGAAAATGCAAGCTCGTTTAGGTATCAGCGACTCGATTCATAAAATTCAACCAGAAGAGTTAGCTACATTAAGTTCTGCTGCTAGCTCCAGAAACCATCAGGGTTCACGGCCGAAACAGCAATCGCCAAAAGACTCAGGCCAACGCAAGAAAACTGCTCACAAGAAATCTTCTAACAATCATGGAAATCAGAAGTCAAAGAAGCGCTCTCAAACCATGAACCAGAAACCTAAAGGTAAGAACTCATCTCATAAAAACCGAAACTCGAATAAAAATAAATCCCATAAGTCACAGTCAGGTGGAAATAAGAGGAAATCTGAAGTCAAGCACAATGGAAGACCAAACCGGAAAGCTAGACGCGCTCACTTGCAACCTACCAAAAGATAAAAGGCTAATAGTTAGATCCGCTGGCATACGATTTACTCAATAACCAAGGATTCAAACTTCCAACCAACATTCTTGTAGGGAACTACCAACTTGGAACAGATGGCTCTAACGAAGAAGAAGGCTGAGCGTGACGCTAAGGGCAAGCTAAGAATCAAAGATCCTCCATATCAACCTCAGTAAAACATAACCACAACACATCTCAGACACGTATGATGATTACTTATGCGTACTCGTACCACAAAACGTTCAGAACTATGGCCTGACCCTGGAGATGGATTTCGAACTGACATTGAAGGGCTTAGAGGTATATCAGTCCTACTCGTTGTGTTATTCCATTTAGAAATCAGCGTGTTTTCAGGAGGTTTTGTTGGTGTAGATGTATTTTTTGTAATCTCTGGGTACTTACTAACTTCCTTATTCTTTAAAGAGATTGAGCGGAAAGAATTCGTCAATATCTTTGCTTTCTTTTCTCGAAGAATTAGACGCCTTTTGCCTGCTTCAGTCCTTACTGTCTTTGGAACTGTATTAATTGGGTGGCTTGCTCTTTCTCCCTTTGCTCTCGAAGAACTAATTAAGGATGCTTTTACTGCATCTACCTACTCGATGAACTTTCGTCTAGTCCATCAAGCAACAGATTATTTAGGTTCTCAATCAAGCCCATCAATCTTTCAACACTATTGGTCCTTAGCCGTTGAGGAGCAATTCTATTTAATTTGGCCTTTTGTCTTTGCGGGATTTGCAAAATTAAAGATCTCAAGAGAACAAATCGGAATCTTGATGGTAATTCTTATTGCAATATCGTTCGGTTTTTCAGTTATTCAAACTGAACAAAATGAAATATGGGCCTTTTTTATGTTGCCGACACGAGCTTGGGAAATGGCGCTGGGTGCTTTAATTGCTTGTTACAAGGACCAGATTTTACTCCTTAACGAAAAGTTAATTGAGATTCTTGGTTTCATTGGTTTGGCTAGCATATTGATCCCCTGTGTTCTCTACGATGACTTCACACTCTATCCAAGTTGGCGAGCTGCTTTTCCTGTAATCGGAACCGCTTTGATAATCTGTTGTGCTGGTTCGACCATTAGTAAAATTTTAAGTTTCAAAGTATTAACTTCAATTGGAAAATACTCATATGGGTGGTATCTGTGGCATTGGCCTCTTATCTGCCTTGCAAAGAGATACTACTTTCAGCAAAACGACTTATTTGTAAGTTCCATTGCCTCAATCATTGCATTTTTCGTGGCTGTAATTTCCTACAAGGTAATTGAGAAACCTATTAGAGAGTTAAAGGTTTTTTCAACACGACCAAAAAAAGGTGTTGCCATAGGGATTCTCTTGACTGGATTATCTGTCCTAGTTTTATTGATCGCTTTTTACACCAGGCCTATCTCAACCATCCAACTATCATCTTCCCAAAACGAAAACTCTGTTTCTGAAGTATCTTCAAACAATTCTTCTGAAGAAATCTCTGAGCCCCCAATAGCATCAGAAGATCTTACAAGTTCCGTATCAGTTCCTGATACATTGAATGACCATTCACAGGATGACCAAGAAATAGAGAATCCTACGAATGCCACTCCAGTTCCTGACATCATGAATGTTTATTTACCGGGACACCAAGAAAGACTAGCTGAGGGAGCACAATTACAAGTTTTACCTGATTACGTTGGTTTAGGCGGGCCCAATCCAAAAATTTATGGAGATGGCCAAGGGTGCCATGTAGGTGTCGTTGGACGCACTTCCCCTTTATGCGAATATGGAGATACCGGTGCTAGTCGAACGATGGTTCTATTTGGGGATTCACATGCAGCTTCTTGGTTCCCATTATTTGATCAATTCAGCCGGGAGAAAGGTTGGCGCTTATTATCAAGGACTAAGAGTTCTTGTTTTGTGGAAGATTTAAGATTCCCTCTGTATGGAACTGACTTGGAATACACAAAGTGCGCTGATTGGAAAAATTGGGTTGTAAATGAATTGAAGGAGAATCCAGTTGATCTAGTTGTTGTTGTGACGAAACGTAAAGACGTTGAAATATTAAGAGATCAGTTCTCGGTTGAAGAATGGCAATCAGGACTGGTTTCGACACTAAATTCATTCCGTTCTGTTAGTCCAGAGGTCGTTCTGATTGGAGCTACTCCTCTTCTAAATAACCATGCTAGAGAATGTGTTACTTCATACCCGAATAATCTAGATTTCTGTCATGGGAAATTTGAAGACGTTGTACCTTCCGATTATCAAGCGATAGAAATCCAAAGTGCAGATGATGCTCAAGTGAAGTACCTTCCCACTATTGACTTAGTTTGCACAGATACTATTTGTCCCGTTGTGGTAGGCAATAACGTTGTGTATCGGGATAGACAACATCTAACAAAAGACTTTGTTCTCGAACTTAAAAATTTAATCTCTATAAGGCTATTGAATGCCGGAATCAATCTCGATTAACCGCCTTGCTCTAGGTATCAAAGAAGAATAACTCTCTCAACAGGGACTTTAAGTGTAGGGGTGCTAGAGGCCTTTATTTACAAGGTCTAAGAGTTTCGTGATGTTTTGTTTGTTGGCGGTTACAGTTCTTTATATGGGTAAACCTCCGAAAATGAGAAAAGGCAATAGTCGTGTTACCGAAAAAGGGACGCGTCCAAAAGGACAAGAGAAAAAAGCTGAGAAGGCAACACACGTGCATGGGCCGGATTGCAACCACTAGGTCCTTAACTGTGTGACTATCCTTTAATTACTCTCTGAAGCCGTTACAAGCGTTACATCCGTAACTATTTGTTACATATATAGAGGGTCTAGAGGCCTTGTGTTTACGAGGGGCTTTAGGAGCATCTAATAGTTTGCTTTATGATTAGCAAACGACTTCAAAGTTGGATCTTAATGATTACTACAAATGGGAATCGGAAAGAAACTCTTGAATATTGATCTATAGGTGTTTCTCCGATACCTTTATTTCATCAATAAATTCTCATTTTAAAAGAGCTGGCAGTGTCAGTCCATTCTGTAGGTCATTTGAGAACCAAAAATTAAAGGGGAAGAAATGAGAAAAAGCGTTTTAAAGTTATTCGCGCTCTTAGCTATCTTCAGCTTTGTTGCTATTTCCTGTGGAGATGACGATAACAGCAGTAGTAGCAGCGAAAGCAGTAGCAGCGAAAGCAGTAGCAGCGAAAGCAGCAGCAGCGAAAGCAGCAGCAGCGAAAGCAGCAGCAGTGAAGCTGCTGAAGAGGAAACTACTGAAGAAGAAGCTACTGAAGAAGAAGCTGGTCCAGACCCAGCTGATGGATGTGCTTATGCCACTGAGGGTGACGTTCCTGGAATCGATAAAGAAAATGGAATCTTCAAAATTGGGACATCCCAACCATTCACTGGACGCGCAGCAGTTGCTGGTGAAGCGTTGCTCGGTGGCCTCATTATGGCTGTCGACGAGCTGAACGCCAATGGTGGTATTGACGGATGCATGTTCGAACTCGCTTGGGAAGATGACCGTTTCGAAATTGAGCAGATGGTTACCAACGTTAGGAAACTCATCGATGTTGATAACGTATGGGGCTTTGTGGGAACAGCCGGATCACAGGCAATTCCTTCAACATACCCAGCGATAGAAGCAGCCGGTACTCCACTATGGGGACCAGTTTCTCCTGCAAACCAGGACATTAAAGAGGTCTACCTAATTAATCCAACTCGAACTGAGCAAGGAAGAATCTGTATTGATTATTTCGTTGAACAGGGAGCTACGAAGATTGCTGTTGTCGGACAAGATAACGAGCTAGGCGATGAGGCATTTGCCGCTATTGAGCTTCAGCAATCAGTCCATGGCTATGAAATTGTTGCCGAGGAAGAAATCGAAGTGCTATCCGATGTCGTCTCTCCAGCAGTCCTTGCAGTCATTGACTCAGGTGCAGATGCGGTACTAACTGCATTAGATGGGACCCAAAACGGCCTAGTACTTGATGGATTCCATGAAGCCGGATTCAATCCTATGGTATGTTCAGATGCTGGTTCCGCAGGAGCTGGCGGTCGAAGCACTGTTGGTCTCGCTACCCCTGAAGCAGCCGATGGCTACCTTGGAGCTCTTCAAGTAGCCTTGCCAGATGGCGATAGCGAATTTGTTAACGCATGGAGAGACTTGTGGGCAGCCTATGATGGGCCAGGTAAAGATGGGGCAGCTAACTTCAGCCTCCAGACCTATTCAATTGCGCAATCCTTCTTCCAGCTGATAGATCGGTTGGATGGAAATTACACATATGATAATTTCCACGCTGTTGCGGAAACGCTTGTTGATGACCCAATCCTGATTCCTTCAATCCCACCAGTTGCGTGTGCTCCACTACCAGGTGGACACCAATGCGCAGCAGGTGCTGGTGTATCTCAATATGATTCATCTACGGAATCTTGGACACAGGTCAGAGACTTCCAAAGCGCTAAAAGCTAATTAACGAAATTTGGGTGCGGGGTATGCGAAAGCAGCCCCGCACCTGAAGTTCTTTCTATATTTATAAAAACTTCTATTAATCTGAGTGGGCCGTGAATAATCTTTTACAACAAATAGTCGCTGGTGCTGAAGCTGGTTCTTATTACGCACTGATCGGTCTAGCCATTGTTGTTGTCATGAAATCCACCGACGTACCAAACTTTGCACAAGCAGAGATGGGTCTTCTCGCCGCCTACATGTGCTGGTGGCTAGCAGATGGCGATCAAGTCGGCTGGCCATTCTGGTTTGCTATTTTGGTAGGGCTTCTTTTTGCTACTGTGTTCGGGGCCGCCGTCCAATTCTTCCTCATACGCCCCTTGACTGGATTGTCTAATAAGCCTTTGGCGATACTCGCCTCATTGAGTCTGGGCTGGGTACTTATTGATGGTTTCCAAGATAACGGCCTGCCTGGTTTTATTGACTGGATACCTGGTTTAGGAGGAGGCTACCCGTATGGAGTAGCAATCACTCTCGCGATCCTCTCAGTCCCTCTTACCTATCTTATTATGACAAAGTGGGTCAAAAAGATGGACGTCGTCGATCATTTCCCACTCTTGTTATTAACTATTGGCCTTACCTTCGCCTTGGGGTCATTAATTGAAATTTTCTTTGGGAACAATCCCCAAAAGTTCGAAACTCCATGGTCTGGAGTTAACTTCGACCTAGGAACTACACGCATTGGTTGGGATCAGGTCGTCTCTATAGGTATGGGGATTATTATTGCTGTCGGTTTGGCGATCTTCTTTAGAACAAAGTGGGGAGTTAGAATGCGAGCTATCGCAGAAGATGGAACAACCGCCCGTCTTCTCGGCATTAACGCCGGAGTTATTTCCCTGATTGCTTGGGCGATAGGAGGCCTCGTAGCAGGCGCCGCGATGACCTTAAAAGCCGGATCAACTGTTCTTGAGCTTGGAAGCGCAGAAGGGCTTATCTTAAAAGGTTTCATCGCTGCTGTACTTGGCGGCTTTGTTTCCCTACCCGGAACATTCTTGGGCGGGATGGTTGTTGGTATAGCGGAAGCCGTAGCTGGTGGGCAGATCAGTACGAGCCTGCAGCCAACTATGGCCCTTTTGATCGTTGTAGTTGTCCTCTTTATCTATCCAGAAGGCTTGACTCGAGAAGCCAAACTTCGGGAGGTTTAGTTGTATGGCTCAAGTTAAAACAAACTCCTCGGGATACCCGCTATACCCGCCGAAACCTAAAGGGATCAAAGGCCAGCAAAAACTTCTTGCTGCAATTTTAACTTTCGGGTTTCTCGCATTTCTCCCATGGATCCCAATCTTTGGGTGGATTACGATTTTTGATACTGGAACCAACTATGGGCTCGGCAACCTAGCCTACGTGTTTGCCTATGCGGCAGCTGGAATCGGATTCAACTTCCTGATCGGATATTCCGGAACTCTAGGTCTTGCGCACGCTGGCCTTTTCGCCATCGGTGCATACGGATCGGCGATCCTTTCAGCGCCACCCGAATGCCTTGAACAAACGTGCGAAACTATTGTTCGCCCAGCAGTATCAGGGTACGGCTGGCCATTTCTACTAACGATCCCGCTCGTATGCTTTTTTGCAGCCATCGTCGGCGTTGTTGTTGGTTTCCCAGCTGCACGCTTAAAAGGCTTCTATCTAGCGATAGCCACACTTGCACTTGGCGAATTGATTGTGAAATTAATCAGTCTTGATGAAAAACTTTGGAGCGGACTAAAGACAAATGGAGGAACTGGTAAACAAGTCCAAATCTTCGAATTCTTTGGATCCGGCCAGCTCAAAAGCGCATACTTCCTTTCCTTAGGAAGCTTGCTGATTACCTTTATTGGCTATGTGATCTATACAGAGAACCGTCTAGGAAGAACCCTGAAATCTGTCCGCGACATTGAAATCGCAACAGGGCCACTCGGAATCTCATCAACATATTACAAACTCATAGCCTTCGGTTTATC
>PAYW01000014.1 GCA_002715425.1 Actinomycetota bacterium
TCACTGACAATACTTCACCGTTGGGATACTAGTAATAAGAATGCCAGACGGCATCATTGTGGAATTGTTTCTTGAAAAAAGTCTTCCTGTGTGTGGTTCTGAATACGATGAAGATATGCCGATTGGTGAGCCGACAAAGCTGAATCTTCCAAGGACAATTTTCTTTGTTGTTGTTAGTCTTGGGGTAGGTATAGCACTGCTTTTCGCCGTGATAAAGCTAGCAGGAGACGGCGATATTCAGATCAAACTTGGAGTTGATATTTTTGATGTTGGAGACACAGAACAACGTGCGGAAAGAATCCGCAATGATAAGGCCCCATTATTATTTCCTTCATTGAACGGTGTCTCTCGACCTATCTATGTTCAACATCTTGGAGACGATTATCTCAACGATTGGTTTGCTATAGATGCTCGGTCCCCTTCTGATCCTGAAAAGTGTAATTTAGGATGGGACTCAGCTCTTCAACTTTTCTTTGATGAGTGTAATACGGATTCTACATACCCTCCTTCCGGAAAAGGGCTTGTCCGATATGCCGTGACGATCAACGAAGATGAATCACTTCGTGTCGATCTAAACAAATTGGTAGACGACTAACACTCATAGGAATAGGACTACAGCTTTTCTATTGGCGCCCAGGAAAGTAGAAGTGTTTTTTGGCCTGATTCTACGAAATGAATGACTATTTCGGTATCGCTCGCTTGGCCTTTGATATCGAGGATGACGCCATCTCCGAATTTTGGATGACTAATGTCGTCTCCGATTTTTAGGTTTAATTGATCTTCCGTAGGAGATGGAGGTGAAGAAGCTGGTTTCGGTTTTTGGAACCCTATGGGCGATTGGTCGTTGCTTTTCCCTGTGTCTTTTATTTCGGAAAAGAGCTCTTCGGGGATTTCATCAAGAAACCGACTTGCTGGATTGTATTGGGTTGTCCCATAGAGTGTTCTACTCCACGCATGTGTTAGATACAGTCGTTGCTCTGCTCTGGTTATGCCGACGTATGCGAGGCGTCGTTCTTCTTCAAGTTCACTCTGGTTCCCTAGCGACCGAACATGGGGGAAAATGCCATCTTCAAGTCCCACAATAAAGACAACAGGGTATTCAAGTCCTTTAGCAGAGTGCATCGTCATCAGAGAAATGGAATCATCACGATTTAGGTCATCTGTATCGGAAACTAAGCCAACTTCTTCGAGGAATTCGCTGGTATCTCCAAATCCTTCGGCCATTCCGATAAGTTCTGCAAGGTTTTCGATTCGGCTGTCTGCTTCTACTGATCGTTGAGATTCAAGGTCGGTAACATAGCCCGATGCGTCAAGAATTTCATGAAGTACTTGTGCCGGTCCTTCATCGATGCAGCTCTCGGCTTGATAAAGGATCCTTCGAAATTGCTCTAACCCTCTGACTGCTTTTCCTGTTATTCCCGCTTCTGGTGCGCGATCGAGCATTTCTATGAAGCTTTCGTCATTAGTATTTACGAAGGCTTCGAGTTTGGCAATGCTGCTATCGCCAACTCCGCGCTTTGGAGTGTTGATAATCCGTTTGATAGCGACTTCATCGTTTGGATTGCTAACGACTTTCAAATATGCAATGGCGTCTTTTACTTCTTTCCGATCAAAAAATCGGGTTCCTCCGATAACTTTGTATGGTTTTTGCGATCGCACTAGTTGTTCTTCGATAACACGACTTTGCGCGTTGGTTCGGTAGAACACGGCAATATCTTTCCATGGAACATCCTCTTCTTCATGAAGTCGTTGGATTTCTCCTGTGATCCAGAGAGCTTCTTCAGTTTCGTCATCTGCTTTGTAGCGGACGATTTTTTCTCCTTTTTCTCCTGCCGTCCATAGTTTTTTGGGCTTGCGGCTTAGATTGTTAGATATGACTGCATTGGCGGCATCAAGAATTGTTTGTGTGCTGCGGTAATTCTGTTCGAGAAGAATCACTGTGACATCAGGGAAATTTGTTTCGAATTCAATAATGTTCCTAATGTCGGCTGAACGAAATGCGTAGATTGATTGGTCCTGGTCTCCGACNACGCAGACGTTTCTGTTTTTACTTGAAAGTTGGATAACGAGTTCGTTCTGTACGGGATTCGTATCCTGATACTCATCGACAAGTATGTGTTGGAATCTATTCTGATAGCGCTCAAGTGTCTCTGGTGCTTCTTTGAACACTTCAACGGTTTTGCATAGAAGGTCATCAAAGTCCATCGCTGCGGATTTAAGTAACCGATTTTGGTATTCATGGTAGATCTGTGCGACCTGCTCATCTGCGTAGGTTTCAGCGTTTTGTTCGAATGCTTTTGGGCTAATCAATTCATTCTTTGCTTTTGAGACGGTTGAATGAACGCCGCGAGGTGGATACTGTTTTGTATCCATGTTCAAATCACGCATTACGTAGGTGGTGAGACGTATCGCATCTGCCTGATCATAGATTGTAAATGATGAAGGGTATCCTAGAGCTGCACCTTCTCGCCGGAGAATTTTGACACATGCTGAGTGAAATGTAGAAACCCACATATTCTCTGCGACAGGTCCAACGAGGGCTCCGACGCGCTCTTTCATTTCTGAAGCTGCCTTGTTGGTAAAAGTAATTGCGAGGATCTCATAGGGGGAAACCCCAAGGTTTTTTATTAGGTGCGCTATGCGATGAGTCAAGACTCGCGTTTTTCCTGAGCCGGCTCCGGCGACAATAAGAAGAGGTCCTGAGCTATGAGTGACCGCGTCTAATTGCGTTGGGTTTAATCCATCAAAAAAAGTGTCAGATGCCATCACCGACACCATACATGGCTATGATGCCCAGTACTGTATTACACGAAGCACTTCGTGTCTGTTGCAATTTTGTGTATGGTTCAAAGTGCTTACATTTGAAGCATTTTCGAGATTTAGGGTNCAAATGAGAGAAAATAAAGAGCTAGATGTCGCTATTGAATTGTTCAATAGCGAATTGGAGAAGCTTAAAGAGGAAAAGAAAGCTCAGGATGTTATCAGGAAAGCTGAACGAGAGAAGGCCGCAGCGGTTAAGGAATTACAAGACGCTGAAAAGAACCCTAACATTTCAGCAGAAGAGAAAGCTGCGGCNAAAGATAAGTGGATTAAAGCTGATGAGAANTTGAAAGTCATTCTTGCAGGAGGGGAACCAGACATGTCGGGTGAGGATGAACCGGCTATCGAAAGTGCTGGACAGGCTGATGAGACGGAAGCAGAGACCAGCACCCAAGACAACGGTGCTGAACAGGCTGATGAGACGGAAGCAGAGACCAGCACCCAAGACGACGGTGCTGAACAGGCTGAAATTATTGATGACCCAGATGTTCTCGGTTGCGGAGTTCCTATTGAACAAATGCAGGAGACAGTGAAAGAAGATAAGCAGGNAAATCAAGACGATAGCGAAGGTTCGGCAGCTGTTGAAGAATCCGAAGATCTATCCACTGAGGATGCCTAGATCAGAACTCTTGTCTATCGGACGGTGTCAACGATAGGTTCAGATTAAGAATCGCTTTCTCTGCTTTCAAAATGTACGATCATTGAAGCGCGATACTATTTTGATGCAGAGAGAAGAATACTGTGAAGTTTTCGATGATTTTCGAGTTCCAATGTTCAGATGTTTCCGCTGAGGGCGAGAGGGAGACTCTTCTCAATTGTGTTGATCAGGCAGTGTTTGCTGAAGAAATGGGTTTCGATCGGGTATGGGCGGTTGAACACCACGGGTTGAAACATTACGCACATATGAGCGCTCCAGAAGTTTTTTTGACCTGGGTCGCCGCCAAGACATCGAAAATTAGAATCGGCCATGGAGTTGTTTGTATGCCTTTTGGGTACAACCATCCGCTTCGTGTAGCCGAACGTGTCGGCATGTTGGATAGCCTTTCCGGTGGCCGGTTGGATGTTGGCGCTGGAAGAGGCGCGACAGCCATGGAAATGTCTGGGTTCGGTGTTAATAAAGAAGATACTTACCCGCAAGTAAAGGAATCATTAGAAATACTAAGTCAATGTTGGCAGGATGATATTTTCGAATGGAATGGAAGCATCGAGATATCGCCAAGGTCAGTTATTCCTCGCCCTGTCCAGCTTCCACATCCCCCACTTTTCATGGCCTGCACTAAAGATGAGACTGTCAAACTTGCCGCAGAATACGGTGTAGGTGCCCTTGTTCTCGGCTTCTCGGGACCCTCACAGATTCGGGAATTGCGGAAAATCTACGATGAGGCAATTGCTACGAGAGATGATGAGGATTGCATATCAGCGACCCCAACTAATTTCCTTTCAGCACTTTGTCCAACCATTGTGCTTGACGACGCGGAGAAAGCTTTTCAGATAGGAGCTAGGGGTCAGAAGTTCTTTGCGGAGTCTATCCAGCATTGGAATATCGGAACTCCTCTCCCGCAACTTGTTCCGGATAATGTCGATATACGTGATGCGGTTCGTGACGCGAAAGAGCGAGTAGAGGCTTTCATGGTTGAAGGCGGCCATCCCGTACCTTCAGTGGTCGCTTCNACTGGGCCTTTTAACATCAACCATGCATACGGCGACCGGGATGATGCGATCAGTTACGTTGGTGAATTAGAAAAGTCCGGAGCTGACGAAATCATGTGCATCATGCAAATGGGTGGGATTCCTCATGAGGTTGCAATGGAAACAATTCGACAATATGGAGAATACGTGATCCCACATTTTGCTGCCAGTTAACTAGCTGCAAAGAGATTGACGATCTCGAGATGATTTTCGATTACATGGTCAGCTTCATCTCCGTCTTCAGGGTCGTCTCGTCCTCCCGTGTATCGAACCGTTGTCATATTAATTGCTCGAGCTCCGGCGACATCTGTTCTCTTTAAATCTCCAACATGAATGCATTGAGATGGCTCATCAATTCCTAGGCCTTCAAGCGTTTCATTAAAAATTTTAGGGTCAGGTTTATAGACACCTATTTCGTCGGAGAATCCAAAGTAGTCAAAGAATTCATACACATTAAGGTCACCTAGCCAAGAACGTAGTCGAATGCTAGGTATTGTTCCTACATCGCATATCACGCCGATTCGGAGGCCAATACCTTTTAAATGTTCAAGCGTCTGTTTAACGTCTGGAAGAAGGCTTCGAGGGGTNGATTCTGATGCTTCCAAATAAGCTTCGGTCAATTGAGCTCTGATATTGGTAGTTACACCTTCAGGGAGTTTCATGATTGCTGCGTTGACTACTTTGTCTAACGAAGATTGGACATTGTTTCTCCAATTGGTATCAAAGTAATTCCATCCTTCTGCAAACGCGTTATCCAGTTGCTGCTGCGTCACCTCGATACCATTATCGAATAGGATTTCCGTCCAAAGGGCTCTTCTTCTATCTAACGAATTAGTTGTTTCGGCGATGAGCGTGTTCCAGAAATCGTAAGTTACAGCCTGATAGTTACCTGTATCCGTCATTCTTTCCCGCCAATACTCAAATTATNTGGACAGAACCTGTTCCATTTTCCCTTATTGTTCCAATTCGGGAGGATGATAGGCCAGTTGATTCAATGATTTTCTGCGTACTCTCAGCACTTTGTTGATCGACGATCAGTGTCATTCCTATTCCCATATTGAAAACTTTATACATCTCATCTTTTTCGATATTTCCGAGTAGTTGGATTTCTGCGAAGATTTTGGGAGGGATCCAACTTTCTTTCAGTATTTCAGCGTCAGCGTTGGGAGGAAGTACACGATTGATGTTTCCTGGTAGCCCTCCTCCTGTGATATGAGCTATTGACTTGATGGGGTATTGCTCCAGTATTTTTAGAATTGTTGGTGTGTATATCACTGATGGGCGCAGAAGTTCTTGAGCGACTGTTTCATCTGCACCATCCCAAGCAGGGTCATTCAGTGACTTCTTCGCAATATCAAAGAATACTTTTCGTGCAAGGGAATAGCCGTTGCTACGAAGTCCCGGGGAATGCAACCCGATGATCGCGTCTCCTGGAACAACATTGTCGCCGGTGATCATATCTTCTTTGTCAACAACACCTGCGCTAAAGCCTACAAGTTCAAACTCTCCTGATTCCATCAAGCCTGGATGTTCAGCCATCTCGCCACCGATAAGGGCACATCCTGCTTCTTTACATCCCGTGCTGATTCCTTTGACGATTGACTCGATTTGGTCTGGAATTAATGTTCCGACAGAAATGTAGTCAAGAAAGAATAGAGGTTCTGCTCCTACACAGACGAGATCATCGACGCACATCGCGACGAGATCTATACCTATAGTTTCATAGTGTTGTGCCATAACCGCTACTTGTGCCTTCGTTCCGACTCCATCGGTTGAAGAGACTAGAACTGGGTGCTTTCTGCCGGTTTGGGNTATATCGAACGCTCCTCCGAATCCCCCGATACTGGTTAGCACTTCTGGACGCAATGTTGTTTCTACCAGCGGTGTGATTCGCCGAACAGCTTCTTCCCCTGCAGCTATATTGACGCCAGCGGATTCATATGTTTCTTCACTTTGGTTACTCATGGATCTCACTGAAGGACTGTTGGACGATATTTGCCTGCGGTTGTTGGGCTGGCTCTTCAAGAATTTTCTTTGAAAGGTTGACTGGGATATCCACTGGATAATTTCCAGTCAAGCACGCAGAGCAGAATCCAGCATTATTAGCTCCAGTAGCTTCTAACAAATTATCAAGCGTTAAATAAGCTAATGAGTCAACGTCGAGATATTCCTGTATTTCTTGGACTGTAAGATTAGCCGCAAGAAGTTCAGACCGAGTTCCGGTATCCATTCCATAGAAACACGGCCATCTGTATGGTGGGGAGGAGATCCTCATATGTATTTCTTTCGCTCCAGCTTCTCGAAGCATCCGTACCATAGCTCGCGTCGTCGTTCCGCGAACAATTGAATCGTCAACAACGATAAGCCTGTTTCCAGTGACTGTGTCTTTGAGAGGGTTCAGTTTCATGCGGACACCCAATGAACGTAGCTCCTGATTGGGAGCGATAAATGTTCTACCGATGTATCGATTCTTGACTAGTCCTTGGGCATATGGAATTTTTGCTTCTTTCGCATATCCTTCTGCCGCAGGAATACCAGATTCGGGTACTCCCATTACAACATCAGCCTCAACGGGGGCTTGCTTTGCTAAGAATTCACCCATCCGGACGCGAGCGTGGTGCACGCTTTGGGTATACAGCTGAGTATCTGGCCTGGCAAAATAGACAAATTCAAAAACGCAAAGTGTTGGGTTTATCCGTTCAGTCGGAAAAGGTTGCACAGAACGTACACCAGTAGCATTAATAATCACCATTTCTCCTGGATCAATTTCACGGACGAAATGGGCGCCGATGATGTCTAAAGCTGGTGTTTCAGAGGCAAGAACCCATCCCTTATCTAATTTTCCCAAACATAAAGGTCGGAATCCGTTAGGGTCGCGAACCCCAATGATNTGTGCTTCATCCATAACAACAAAGGAGAAAGCTCCTTCTAACTTGGGAAGGATTTTTATGAGGGCACGTTCAAGTTCTCTACCATCTGATGCATTGTGATTAGAGACATGACTAATTTGCTTTGCAATTAATTCAGCTACAAGATCACTGTCACTTGCGATTGTTCCAGGAAGCATTCCGGATTCAGTAGCTAATGCCTCAGTATTGGTTAGGTTGCCGTTATGACCTAAAGCGAATTCTCGTTCAGCTGCCCCTCTATAGACGGGTTGAGCATTTCGCCATGACGAAGATCCAGTAGTGCTGTAACGTGTTTGGCCAATACCCAAATGACCATCGAGTCCTGCCAGAATACGATCGTTGAAGACATTGGAGACAAGTCCCATATCCTTTACAACGGTGATTCTTTCACCATCACTTGTTGCTATCCCTGCGGATTCCTGACCTCGGTGCTGAAGAGCATATAAGGAGAGGTAACTGAGATGAGCTACCGGTTGACCGGGAGCATAAATAGCTACTACCCCACAAGCTTCTCGCGGCGAGTCATCGCCCAATTGAGTTTGTTCCTCCACCACTATGAAATTCTGACAGACAAACACTTAGAGTGCAGAGTATTACTTCAAGAAGTTTTATGTTGTTTTCTTAAAGGAAACAAATATTGGGTTCTTGTTATAACAGCAATATGGCCGTAGGGGCAATGTTTGCTATAGAGTCATTTGTAGGAAAGATGAGGGGATTCGGCATGACAGAGATTGATCTAAGTACTTATGATCCGATGGACAATGAAGTCCAGCAATGCCCGTTCGGTCATTACGAAGCTCTCAGAAACCATGGGCCTATTTTCTTTCATGAGCAAACTGGCATGTTCTTTGCTTCGCGACTGGACATCGTCAATGAAATCGTTCGCGACACGGAAACGTTTTCATCACAAATGTCAAATACGACAACGAAGCCTGATGCTGAAACCCTTAGAGAAATGACGGAGATCATGAGTGAAGGCTGGCCTCGTGCCGAAACTATGCTCACCATCGATCCTCCTCGCCATACCGCTTACCGAAAACTCGTCGCTCGAACATTCTCAGCAAGAAGGATCATTGCCTTAGAGGATAAAGTTCGAGAGATTGCCGTTGACCTGATTGAAGCATTCCCTGAAAAGGGAACTATAGACTTCCATGCTGATTTCGCCGTTTCTTTTCCGGTCCGAGTCATCCACTTTGCTCTTAACATGGCTCCAGAAGTCCAAGGAAAGATTAAAGGCTGGTCAGATGATGCTGTGGCAGCTATTGGAAATAAGTTGACACATGACGAGTGGATTAAAGCTACAAAAGGACAATTAGAGAATCAGAAATACTGGTTCTCTGAGTATGAGCGGCGCCTAGTTGACCCTCAAGAAGATGTAATTTCAGATTTGGCCCATGCTGATTTCCCTGACCCTGATTTACCCAAAGGTGAAACAAGAAAACTTGAATTTAATGAGGTTTATAGCATTATCCAACAATTGATGGTCGCTGGGAATGAAACGACAACAAAGTTCCTCAATGAGACCATGCGCATTCTGATTGAACAACCGCAATGGTGGGAAGCGTTGGAAAATGATCCGGAAGGGTTTGCATACGGCGTCGTTGAAGAAGGTCTTCGGATGTCCTCACCTAATCAGGGGCTGTTTCGTGTAGCCACAAAAGATACAGAAATTCAAGGAGTGAAAATTCCTAAAGGCTCAAGAATATGGGTTATCTTCGCAGCGGCCAATCGAGATCAGCAAACCTTCGGCGATGCTGAGTCCTTTGATCCAACACGAGACAACCTAAAGGATCACGTAGCATTCGGAAAGGGGCACCATTTCTGTATTGGTGCTCCACTTTCAAGGTTAGAAGGGAAAGTCGCTTTTGAAGAGTTGGTGAAACGTATAAAGCTGCCTTCTTTCTCTNNTAATAACACATTTGAATATGAACCCAGCTTTGTTCTTCGTGGGTTAGCAGCACTGGAACTTGAAATCGAAAAGCGCTAAAGATAACTATGGCGAGCGACGTTCAAATTGATTTAGCCAACTATGACCCTATGGATTATGAAGTCCAGCAATGCCCATTCGGCCATTACGCTGCCCTTAGAGAACATGGCCCTCTCTTTTTTCATGAGCAAACAAAGACATATATCGCATCCAGAATAGACATCGTTAACTTAATCGTAAGAGATACAGAAACTTTCTCATCAGAGCGGTCTAACGCAAAAGTCCCAACAGATGACGTTGAGACTCAAAATAAAATAGATGCGATCCTAGCTGAGGGGTGGCCACGTGCCGAGACGATGCTAACCNTCGATCCCCCATATCAAACGCGATACCGCAAGCTTGTTTCACGAACATTTTCAGCTAGGAAAATCGGGGGATTTGAAGAGAAGGTCCGTAAAATTGCTATCGAGCTAATTGAAAAATTCCCAACGAAAGGTTCAATTAATTTTGATGAGTNTTTTGCTACTCCACTTCCAGTGAAGGTAATCCACTACGCACTGAATATGTCTCCAGAAGTGGAGAACAAAGTTAAATGGTGGTCTGATGCTAACAATTATGACCTAGGGGCTAATCCGTCAAAAGAAAAGAGAATAGAGAAAGCTGAATCTATTGTTGATTGTCAAAAATACTGGTTTTCTGAATACGAGGACCGAATAGTTGCTCCTCAAGAAGACATACTTTCAGACTTGACGCACGCTGATTTTGATGATCCGGACCTTCCTGAAGGACAAACTAGAAAGCTCAATTTTTCTGAGGTTTACGGAATTATCCGTCAACTGATGGTCGCTGGAAACGAAACGACAACAAAGTTTCTAAATGANACGATGCGTCTTCTGATCGAGAATCCGAAATGGTGGGAAAGACTTGAGAACGATCCGGATGGAATAGTACACGGAATCGTGGAGGAAGGCCTTCGAGCTTCATCTCCGACGCAAGGGCTTTTCAGAACTGTTACTAAAGAAACACAAATAGAGGGAATTACGATGCCTGAGGGTTCGCGCATCTGGGTAGTTTTTGCAGCTGCTAATAGAGACGATCAAGAATTCTCATGTCCAGAAGATTTTTTACCGGACCGCGAGAACGTGAGTAAACATCTGGCATTTGGCAAAGGGCATCATTTCTGTATTGGTGCTCCCCTTTCACGCCTTGAAGGAAAAGTAGCGTTTGAAGAGCTTGGAAAGCGAATTAATCTTCCGAACTTTAGCGCTAAAAATACCTTTGAGTATGAACCAAGTTATGTTCTTCGAGGGCTAGCTGCTTTACATCTTGATGTTGAGAAGAAATAGAAATTGTTACCCCTGCGTTGTGCCGCTATCTAAAGCATCGACGAGCCGATTTCTCCATTTCTNTTGAAGGTCTTGAACTGGAATTGTAAGTAGGTTCTTAACTGTGAATACATTCCCATGTGCTAGTCCTATTCTTGCATAGGGAACATTGTATTCTTCAGCGAGCTGCTCTACTTCTGTGATTAATTCCGGATTCACTCCCAAGAGGACTCGGGAGGAGGATTCAGAAAACAGCGAAATATGGTCAGGGATTCGAGCCAATGTACATCCGACGTTTGAGTTGATGGCCATCTCAGCTGCACAGACCGCTAGCCCCCCTGNAGAAATGTCGTGCAGGCCAGTAACTAAGTCTTTAGTAACTAGGGCTC
The DNA here is from genome assembly GCA_002715425.1 of Actinomycetota bacterium. The sequence continues at coordinate 11,060 of PAYW01000014.1, forward strand.
TAGTCAAAGCGCATACTCGTTGGTGTAGATCGAAATCAATTGGCGCAAGTGAACCACCTTTATACCCATTTTTAAACGCCCAAGCACTTCCATCTAAAGCACTAGTTTCTGGACCAAGCAGAATAATCCGATCACCATCATTCCATGCGAGCCCTGGAGGAGGTTTAGCTAAATCATCAATCAACCCAATGACACCAACAATTGGAGTTGGATCAATGTTTTTCCCCTGGCTCTCGTTATATAACGAAACATTTCCACCTACTACTGGAATTTCAAAAGCATTACAGGCTTCAGCCATCCCATCAACTGCTTCGCTCAGCTGCCACATAACGGTGGGATTTTCAGGATTTCCGAAATTTAAACAATTAACCAGAGCCTGAGGAACTGCGCCTACACAAGCTAGGTTCAAAACCGATTCTGCAACTGTCATAGCTGCTCCGATTCGTGGATTAACGGCGCACCATCTGTGATTGCCATCTGTAGTAAGAGCCATGCCTCTTCCCGTATCTGCCCCTGATGTCGGATGCTTTAACCGTAAAACAGCAGCATCGCTTCCAGGGCCAACAACTGTATTGAGAAAAAGTTGTGAGTCGTACTGGGAAGTTGCCCATTGCGGGCTCATGAGCAAGTCAATGAGATCTTTTTCGATTTCCTCTGGTGTAGCTAATTGCATATCTTGATCAGCTAATTTATCTGGCTGAGCCATAGGCCGTTCGTATAGTGGGGCGTCCTCATGGAGAGAAGAAGCGGGAACTTCTCCCAGTACCTCTCCATCAAATTCATCAACAATTCGAAGCGTTCCCGAGGATGTTACTTTTCCGACAACCGATGACCTAATTTCCCACTTTCGGCATATTTCAAAAACTTGCTCTAGGTTCTCTGGCTCTACTATTGCCAGCATCCGTTCTTGGGATTCGCTTGTCATAATCTCGAATGGCTGCATCCCCGTTTCTCTTTGGGGAACAGCTGAAACACTGAAATCCATCCCGACACCTCCTCTGGAAGCTGTCTCCGATGCAGCACAAGTTAACCCTGCGCCACCTAAATCTTGGATTCCTACAACTAAGCCTTCATCTAAAAGTTCCAGACATCCCTCAATAAGGCGCTTCTCTTCAAATGGGTCTCCGACTTGAACGCTAGGTCTTTTCTCTGCATCTTCTTCTTCGTCTCCGAACCCCGCTGATGCAAGGACNCTAACACCGCCGATCCCGTCCCTTCCTGTTGTTGAGCCGAGGAGAACAGCAAGGTTTCCTATTCCAGAAGCCTGACCTAGGACAAGTCTTTCCTTCGGTAATATTCCTACACACAAAACATTAACCAATGGGTTTCCTATGTAGGTTTCGTCAAAAACTATTTCACCACCCACATTAGGGACACCAACTGAATTCCCATAACCTGAAATACCACTAACAACGCCTTCAGCAACCCATCTGCTTCGCGCATCTTCTAAAGGNCCAAATCGTAAGGGNTCCATAATCGCTATTGGNCGAGCACCCATAGTAAAAATATCTCTGATAATGCCCCCTACCCCTGTTGCAGCTCCTTGATAAGGCTCTATATAACTTGGATGGTTATGGCTTTCAATTCGCAGGGCAATCGCTATCCCATCACCTACATCAATTACGCCGGCATTCTCACCAGGTCCTACTAGAACATTTTTTCCTTCTGTAGGTAGACGTTTGAGATGTATTCGCGACGATTTGTAGGAACAATGTTCGCTCCACATAACTGAATACATAGCAAGTTCGAGGTGGTTCGGTTCTCTTCCGAGAATTTCAATGATCTTATCTAATTCATCATCTGTTAGACCGAGACTACGATGGAGCGGTTCAGCCATCTGGTGCTCGTTTCTTGATGTCATTAAACTTTCGCATGTTCCCCCTGTATGAAACTCTCTAAGAGAACACGACCGTCAGTGCTTCCTAGTAAGGAGTGGCATGCACGCTCTGGATGTGGCATGAGGCCGACCACATTTCGGCCATCGTTACATATCCCAGCTATATTCGCAATCGAACCGTTAGGGTTTTCTGTGTATGTGAGAATAATTTGTTCTTTTTCCCGAAGCTCGATGAGGGTTTCTTCAGTGCAAGTAAAATTTCCTTCGAAGTGATTGATCGGAATTCGGATCAGTTGACCTTCATGGGCCATATTTGTGAGCACGGAGTTTGTGTTTTCTATCCGTAGTTCAACTTCTTTGCAAAGGAATTTAAGTCCAGCGTTCTTCTGTAATGCTCCTGGTAAGAGACCAGCTTCCGTGAGGACTTGGAATCCGTTGCAGATACCTAATACAGGACCTCCATCGTTAGCAAAGTCAATGATCGCTTCCATGGCTGGGGAAAATCGTGCTATCGCTCCGGGTCGGAGGTAGTCACCGTGGGCAAACCCTCCAGGGATGACAACTGCATCCACTCCCTGTAGCGTATTGTCTGCGTGCCACAGCAGACGTGGCCTAGCTCCAAGGTCTGTAAGAGCTTCCATCGCATCTTTTTCGCAATTTGATCCGGGGAAAACAACTACACCTATGTTGTGGCTCACCCTGCCACCTGTATTTCGATTACTGCTTCTTCTATAACAGGATTCGTTAGAAAGCGGTTACAGAGCTCGGTAACAATATTGTTAGCTTCCTGATCGTCTTCTGCTTCAATCTGGAAGCGAATACATTTTCCTACGCGAACGTTTGCAATTCCGCTGAAGCCCAAATTGGCCGTAGCCTTTTCGATCGTGGAACCTTGAGGGTCAGCTATTCCTTCACGGAGCTTTACTTCGACGCAGGCATCATAAACCATTTGATAATGCTGCCACAGGTCGATGCGGAAAGGGAGTATCCTGCCATCGAGATTTTAAAATTATGGTCTTTATGCTTCGAGATACGTTTTCACACGCTGCTGTAGGTGCCTAACTCTAATTTCTTGATAGTTTCCAAGTGTCTGTCCGCTCTTGAAACTTGATTTGAATCCTCGTGTTTGTGCTGCAAGATTTGCCGTATCTTGGTCGTAAACTCTTCCTAGAGGTCCTACTCCTTCAGCTGATGAGTAGCTTTCATCAATACCTAATTCAATGACTTCTGGAGGGGGAGGTACTTCACCTTCTGGAGGTCGAGGCCGCATAAAGAGCAGATCAAAGTAGCTGAAGTCGGGGCTGGTGGGATCTGGTCGAAACCGATAGACCATTGGAAGAGACAAACCCGGAAAGAAAAAGGCATTTGGGAATAGGTAGTATTCGATGGAATCAAGGGTTATTGATTCGCTTAGGTGTGAGAAATCATGCCCATATCGCTCACCCATTGTTTCTTGAACATGATTGGCGTAATGGTCTCGGGCGCGCACTCCTGATGGAAGGGTAAGGTCTCCCTCTCCTAGGGTGCGGCCGCTAATTCTTGCAAGTAGCTCATCTTCTGTTCGTGGGTCTGATCGAAGGGGGCTGTTTAAACCGCGCGTATGGATGAATCGGGATACGTTTTCTCCAAAGACGTCGTATTGGGTTGTGACTTCATCGCCGAGCTGGCCCGTTGCGTGAGTTTCTCGAACATGATATGACTCGATAAATGCTTCTGCTGCGGCTTTCCAATTGCATGGAAGGTGCTTACGAATATGCGTTTCTATGTATCTCTGATTTAATCCCCAATCTTCCCAGTGTTGCGGAAGAACTCCTAAATATTCGTTTAGTGGCTTAGCTTCTTGATCAAAGTTGATGAAGACGAAACCTTCCCAGATATCGACAGGCATTTCAGGTAGTTGGTGTGAATCGGCCGTAACATGGGGAAAATCCCATGCTTGTGGAAGGTCAACAAGTTGCCCTTCAAGAGACCACGTCCATCCGTGAAAAGGGCACCGGAGTTCTTTACTAAAACCGCATGTCCCTGGCTGCTTTAGCTGTGTTCCTCGATGCATGCAGGAATTGAAATACGCTTTGATTTCCCCATTTTCGGTCCGAACAATCAGGGCAGATAGGTCTCCGATGTCATAAACGAAATAGTCTCCTGGTTGGGGAATGTGATCAACATGGCATGCCCATTGCCAGACTTTGGACCACAGTTTCTCATACTCAGCTTGAGCGAAGTCAGGTGAGGTGTAGTTTTCAAATGAGATATCTTCATCTCCTAGAAATTCATATGATTCTTCTAGCAG
>PAYW01000015.1:0-28139 GCA_002715425.1 Actinomycetota bacterium
CCCGCTGAATCTTCGGCGAAAGATGTGGTACTGGCTGTCCTTGGCGCTGTTGGTACGGGTGGAGGAATTGGAGCAATAGCTGAATTTCGCGGCCCAGTTATAGAGGCACTTTCGATGGAAGGCCGTATGACGGTATGCAATATGTCAATCGAATTCGGAGCAAAAGCCGGATTAATTGCTCCCGATGAAGTTACTTTTGAATACCTAAAGGGAAGAACGAATTCACCTACAGGCGACCTCTGGGAAAATGCTGTAACAGAATGGCAGAAACTTCATTCTGATGATGACGCTGTGTTTGATAGAGAAATAGTTATAAATGGGAATGACATCACCCCTCAGGTAACTTGGGGAACCAATCCAGGTCAAGTCATACCTGTTAACGGAACTATTCCTAATCCTATGAGCTTTAAAGATGTTGCTGATCGCGAAGCTGCTGAACGAGCACTTGAATATATGGGCTTAGAAGCAGATGCCCCAATAACTTCTGTTCCAGTTGATACCGTATTCATCGGCAGCTGCACAAATAGTCGCATCGAAGATTTGAGGGCTGCTGCTGCGGTTATTGAGGGGAAAAAAGTTTCCGCTGGTGTGAGAACATTGGTTGTCCCTGGATCTGGATTGGTTAAACAACAGGCTGAAAACGAAGGCTTAGATGAAATATTCAAAAATGCGGGATTTGATTGGAGAGAACCTGGATGCTCCATGTGTCTAGCCATGAACCCAGACAAGCTAAGCCCCCGAGAAAGGTCTGCAAGTACGAGCAATAGGAACTTCGAAGGGCGCCAAGGGCGCGGCGGCCGGACCCATCTTGTATCTCCCCGTGTTGCTGCCGCTACCGCCTTGGCCGGACATTTTGCAACCCCGGAGGATCTGTAATGGAAGCTGTACATATTATTCAAGGGACTGCGGTTCCGTTAGATCGTTCTGACGTTGATACCGATCAAATAATTCCAAGCGACTGGTTGAAGCGGGTCGAACGCACAGGGTTTGAGAAAGGACTTTTTTCAGAATGGAAGGATGATCCTGATTTCATCCTAAATGACGAAGCTTATTCTGCAGCTTCGATCCTTATCGCTGGACCCAATTTTGGAACAGGATCCTCCCGTGAGCATGCCGTCTGGGCGATCCAACAAGCTGGCTTTCAAGCAGTGATATCTTCCAGATTTGGGCCTATTTTTAAAAATAACTCTACGAAAAACGGGCTAGTTCCAGTTGAGGTCGATCCTGAAATTGGAAATCGCCTTCTAGAAGAAGTCCAACAAAAACCACTTCTCGAATTCGTCATTGATGTCGAACGGAAGCTTGTAGAGGTTCCAGAAATCGACTTGGAGATCGAATTCCCACTTGATAAATCTATACAGCATAGGCTACTGAACGGACTGGACGATATTAGCATTACTCTTACTAACGAAGAGTCGATAAGCTCATTCGAAACAACTCGGCTGGCTTGGCTCCCTTCCCAAAAATAAAAAGAGGCGATTCGGGAACTGAAATTAATCTGCGAACGTCAGAGATACATAAGCAAAAGTAAATGAGGGGAAAATGAAAAAATACTTTGTGCCAATCGTGTTATCTCTTGGAATGATTGTAGGTGCGTGCTCTGGCTCTGAACAGCTAGAGTCGACAGGAACTCCGATTGACCTTGGCCCTGACAGTATCGAACTTGTGGCAAGCCTTGTCCCGTTCTCTGACTGTGATGAACTTCTTTCTCATTTAAAAGAAGAAGCAAGGGAGCGCGTAGGTCCTTACGGCCTGAATTATCAAGGCGGGCCATTCTGGGGAATGCCGGAGGTTCTTCGGGTCGAAGTTGATATGGAAGAAATGGAGGTCGCAAGCGCTGAACCGGAATCAACATCTGGGTCAGATTCTGGCAGCAGTTTCTCTGGTGATGATGGGTCAACCGAGAATTCCTATACCGGTACTAATGTCCAAGAAATAGGTGTCGACGAGCCCGACATAATTAAAACAGACGGAAATCGTATTTTGATAGTTAATAATGGTGTCCTCTCCCACATCGCGATTGACGGATCACAAGGAACGAAAACCGATCAGATAGAAATCACCGCTGGGTGGGGTCATGAACTATTTATATCTGGGAATCGGGCTCTTCTATTCACCAACGGCGAAGGGTATGACGTCGGTATCATGGAGTCCTCTCTTAGCGAGGACGAAGACATGGCTGAGATGTCTGTGATGCCAGGCTTCTACACTCCAATGGCGCATGTAATCGAAATAGATCTATCAGACCCATACAACCTGCAGATTGTTAGTGAAATGAAGATAGAAGGACAGTACCTGAGCGCACGGTTAGTTGGGAATACGGTTCGGATGGCGATTAACAGCGCCCCAAACCAGCTTGAATGGGTTTATCCAAGTTCACCGGGATCAGAAGATAGAGCCACGAGATTCAACAGAGAACTCATCGACGAAACAACCATTGAGGACTGGACTCCTCGTTTTACCCTTACGAAAGGAGAGACCACTTCTACTGGATCTCTTCTAGAGTGTGAAGATCTACACCGTCCAGATAGCTTTTCGGGCTTCGACGTAGTTTCTGTTTTAAGTTTCAATATTGCGAATGGGTTAACGGAAGGTAGTGGTGTTGGCGTCCTTGCAAGTGGACAAACCGTCTACTCTTCGTTAAACCGTTTCTATGTTGCTACTACCAAATGGGTGGAAGCCGAAATCTCAGAAGAAGACTTCAATGAATGGTCTGAATCATATTCAACGGATATTCATGCCTTTAGTATCAGCACTGAAGCCCCGGCACAATATTCAGCTTCGGGAATAGTGCAAGGAACACTATTAAACCAGTTCTCTATGGATGAGCATGACGGATATCTTCGTATTATTACCACTACTGGTTCACCGTGGGATGAACGCAACCTTAGCGAAAGCCAATTGGTTGTCCTTGAGGAACAAGAAAGTGTTCTAAAGAAGGTGGGGCAAGTCGGTGGACTCGGAAAAGGAGAATCACTCTACTCTGCTCGCCTTTTAGACGACATCGGATTTGCCGTTACTTTCCGACAAATCGACCCTTTCTATGTCTTAGACCTAAGCGACCCCACTAACCCCGAGGTAGTCGGAGAGTTAAAGATTCCAGGATTTTCAACTTACCTACATCCAATTGATGAAAACTACGTGATAGGCATTGGACAGAACGCAACCGATGAAGGGAGAGTCCTAGGTCTCAAGGTCAGCTTGTTTGACGTTTCTGACAATACAGACCCCCGCGAAACGGCAACATGGACAATGAATGACGCTAATTCACCAGCTGAATCGGACCACCGGGCCTTCCAGATTTACGGGCAGACAATAATACTTCCCGTGCAAAGCTGGTCAGGAAACTTTAACGGAGCTGTACTTCTTGAGGTAGGCGAAGGAAAGATTTCATATGTAGGTGAAATTACCCATGAAACCGAATCGACGGGGCCAGTAAGTGACTGCCGTGAACTCACAGCTAATGAATTTGAAGGGACAGAAATCGAATTCTGGATCGAAAATGCTGGCAGCTACTACCAACTCTGTAGCGCTACCGACACTGGAGGCTATGGGGAGGAATCTTGGTGCGACTCAATTCCACTATCTGAATTAGATATTTGGTTCGGCCGAGAAAGTGAAGAAATCAGTGCAGTTCTTCTAGAAATTGGAGCTGTAGATGGTGATCGTATTGAAGAATGCTGGATACAGCCTTTCGATTGGAATTTGCAGATCCAACGAGGCCTCATAATTAATGATGTTCTTTGGACCATGAGTTGGGGCCAACTCCAATCAAACTTACTTGACGGGCTGGAAACTATATCAGTAGTCACTATTGATTGAGGAACTTAAAAGAGAAGGCGCCACCGAGGTGGCGCCTTCTCGACCCCATCGTTAAAATGGGGTTCAAGGGTTGGAATGCCATTTTATCAGCTATTCAACCTGTCGCATTGAGTCCAGAATCCTATAAAGTCAGAATGATATGAAAATACTTCGCAAACTCATTAAATTCGCCGCCATAGCAGCCGTGATTGCCCTTATCGTTTCGCGATTACGTAGTCGGGCTACTGAAGGGGATCAAGACGAAGATGAAGGTGACTTTAGCTGGCCTCCTATAAACCTAACTGATTCCGAGGAACCAATTGATCCTACATTGACCGAACCGACTGATGGAAGTCCTCTGGAGCCGCGAAATTGGGTGACGTGCGATGCTAGTGGCGACTGCCCTGCTTCACATCCTGTCAAGGCTAAAGATGGCAGTGGCTTATACCATGTGCCCGGAGGCAACGCTTACGAGCGCACAATCCCTGACAGGTGCTACGCCTCAGCGGAAGATGCTGAATCAGATGGCTACCGCCCTGCTCAACGATAAATAGAGTCACAAGTTAAGAACCGAGCACCTCGTTACTCCATCCGTTTGTATAAGTAATTCAGCGATATCATTTGGAACTTCATCTTGTGTTGAAATGACCATCAACGCCCCTAATCCATCCTTGCTTCGACCGACATTCATATCAACAATATTAATTCTCTCTTCACCCAAAATGGTTCCTACTTTTCCTATCACCCCTGGCCGGTCGTCATTTCGAAGAATAACCATATGCGTGCTTGGCGGCATATCAACTGTGTGATCATCAACCATTACTATTCGAGCTTCGCCTTTTAGCCCAACAAGCGTTCCTGCTATCGCATGCTCACCTCCTCGAATAGTAACTGTGTTGACGTAATCAGCGGATGAAGTAGTGGTTACCGAACGAATCTGAACGCCATGGTCTTTTGCAACATCGATAGCATTTACATAAGAAATAGGCTGATCGGTAATTCCCGCAAGAAGTCCTTTGACAGCAGAGAGTTCTGTAATTTTGTTATCGTATCCTCCGATTTCCCCTGCGAATTCTATTTCGACTACCTCGGGGAGTTCATTCAAAAGCCCTGAGAATATTGCTCCAAGCTGTTCTGCTAGAGGAAGGAACGGACGAACGGTTTCAGCAGCTTCGCTTGCTGCCACGTTGACAGCATGAGGAACAAACTCGCCAAGGAGAGCTAGCTCTACCTGTTCAGCAATTGACTCTCCAGCTTTGTCCTGCGCCTCGGTAGTGCTAGCTCCAAGATGCGGAGTGACCACTATTTGTGGCAGAGAGAAGAGTGGAGATTCGGTAACCGGTTCATTTTCGAATACGTCGATCGCCGCCCCAGCGATTTTTCCTGCTGTGACCGCTTCAGCTAAGTCGGCCTCGTTAACAATTCCACCTCGGGCAACATTAATTATCCTTAGACATGGCTTAGCATTGGAAAGCAGCTCAGCATTAACAAGATTTTCCGTCTCCGGTGTTTTTGCTACGTGGATTGTTAAAAAATCCGAAATTTGTATTAATTCCTCTAGGGACATTAGTTGGACCGACAGTTGACGGGCCCTCTCGGTAGCAACGAATGGGTCGTATGCAACAAGATTCATCCCGAAAGCAAGTGCACGCTGAGCCACCAACTTACCAATTCTCCCGAGGCCTATAATTCCAAGAGTTTTATCAGCAAGTTCGACGCCCGTCCATTCATTGCGCTCCCATCGTCCACTCTTCAAAGCAGAATTTGCTTGCGGAATATTGCGCGCTTGGGCAAGTATCAAGGCGATTGTATGCTCTGCTGCTGAAAGGATGTTTGACTTTGGGGCATTGACCACCATGACTCCTTGCTCTGTAGCTGCATTAACGTCTACGTTGTCAAGACCAATTCCGGCTCTGCCAATTACCAGCAACTTCTCACCGTTCTTGATGACTTCCTTAGTGATAGTTGTCGCCGAGCGAATAATGACGGCGTCAGCGTCCTTAACTTCAGCTAGCAGGGCGTCTTCAGATAAGTTGAGTTTTACATCAACATCATGCCCTGCTTCGCGTAGTCGCTCGATTCCAGCATCGGCGATTTTTTCTGTTATTAAGACACGTGCCATCATTCCAATCTAGAAGGTCTTGCACTAATAAGGGCAACAATTTACGTATATGTACTTACAATAAGTATTTGGTATATCTGGTGATGTCTTCACCAGCACTATTTACATGCAAAGGATATCGGTGTGGCTGACTTGAATTTCAGTGCGTTCGATTGTGATCATCACTATTACGAGGCCGAAGATGCATTTACTCGTTATATGGATCCTCATTTAAAAAGTCGTGGGATCCAATGGTCAGAGATAAACGGCAAAAGAAGGCTTCTGGTTGGAGGAAAAGTTAATCGCTTTATCCCAAACCCGACGTTTGATCCAATAGCTCAGCCAGGATGTCTGGACGCGTACTTTCGAGGCAGAGTATCAGTCTCAGATATTCGTGACGCGTTTGGAGATCTAGAACCCATTACTGAACGTCCTGAATACCGAGATAAGGACGCTAAGATCAAAAAACTTGACGAGCAAGGACTAGATGGATGTTTTCTCTTCCCGACATTAGGGGTTGGTATGGAGTCTGCCCTCGAAAACGACACTCTCGCACTAGTAGCAACCTTTACTGCTTTCAATAGATGGCTCCTAGAAGATTGGGGATTCAATTACAAAGACCGACTCTTCGCCGCTCCCTATATCACGCTCGCAGATGCAGACCATGCCATCAGAGAGCTGGAATTCGCCTTAGAAAATGATGCTCGGCTGATCAATCTAAGAGCTTCTGCAGTAACAACCCGCGATGGGAAAAGGAGTCCAGCCGACAAAGCATTTGACCCATTTTGGGAGCAGGTCAATCATTCAGGACTAACTGTGGCCTTTCACGCGGGAGATGCTGCGTACGATTTTATGTTTGCCCACTGGGGACTTACTACGGAGTTTGAAGCGTTCCGATACGATCCTCTTAAAAGATTACTCAACTACTCCAATATCGCAGATACAGTAGCAGCACTAATAGGTGGTGGGTTATTTGACAGATTTCCCAACATCCGTGTCTGCACTATTGAGAATGGCTCAGATTGGGTAAGCGGTCTGGTGAAACGCTTAGAAAAAGCATACAAGCAAGCGAGTTATGCATTCCTTTCTGATCCTGTTGAGCTATTTCGAAAACATATCTGGGTAGCCCCTTACTATGAAGACGATCTTCTAGACCTTCGAGATCTCTTGGGCGTAGATCACATTCTCTTCGGGTCTGATTTCCCCCATGCTGAAGGACTAGCTGACCCTATTGAATTCATCCACGACCTACAGGGTTTCAATGAACAAGAAATTGAAAAAATCATGTACCTAAATGGGAAGAACTTAGTTTCACCCAATGCTTGAAGCTGAAAGAAAAGGAAACCGCACCAACAATGTCATTTCAAGATCACATAGCGCTTGAACAAATTGATACTGGAGAATACAGCGTAGGGATTCATGATAAGTACTGGATAGTCGCAGGCCCTAATGGAGGTTACTTAGCTGCATTATTTGCAAATGCCGGCAATCTTCATCTCAATTCCCCAGAGCGACAACTAAGGAGCCTGACAACTCATTTCCTCTCACCCCCTAAATTGGGAGAAGCTAAGATCTCCGTGAAGACAGTGCGCAGTGGCCGGCTTATCGATTTTTTAAGACTCGAACTAATCCAGAACAACAGAACCTTGTTGCTGGCAACGGGGGTTTGGGGAACTGCAGGGGAAAGTCATCCTGAGCCTCAATTGAAAATACCTGAGGTCCCCTCTCCAGATGAATGCACTCCTATCGATAAAATCATCGAGCACCCAATTCGACTTCGTGAGCAGTGGGAAACAAGATCTGCCATGGGCGCAAAATTAACTCAGGAAACCATCGGACAACAAAGGCAAGAAGCAGAGCTTTCATGGTGGATACGCCCCGTCGAATCTACACTCACAGGAACTCCTTTGATAGTTGCGATTTCGGACGCTCTACCTCCACCTATTTTTGCTATGGCCCCCCAAATACAATTTGTTCCAACAGTTGACTTAACTGTTCATATTAGGGCAGAGATGAATACTGTCGATTGGCCATCAGCCGAATGGGTACTCGTAAGATTCGCAACCCGCCATATTTCCCATGGCTACCTAGAAGAAGATGGACAAATATGGCTTCAGGATGGAACACTTCTAGGAATGAGCAGACAACTATCAGTTGCTAAATAGCTTAATATAGTTCTAGGAACCCCTTACTATTTCAACTTGCTTTATGTTATCAGCAGGTTTAAATCCGAAAATTTGGGAAAAGAATGAGTACTCAGCCTCCAGTGCAGCCACAATATTTTCGGCCTTCCTAAATCCATGGCCCTCTCCATCAAAGAGAAGATACGAGTATGGTATATTTTTTTCTTTTAATGCTGAAACGATTTGGTCTGCCTGGTTCTGAGGAACCACGGCATCGTCCGTTCCTTGGAGAATAATCATCGGACAGGTAAATTTTTCTGAATGGTGAATTGGGGAACGTTCAACGTAAGTATTTCGCTCATCTGGGTACGGGCCTATCAAACGGTCGAGATATCGAGACTCAAATTTATGCGTGTCAAGTGCAAGGGTTTCAAGGTCAGCAACACCATACCTGCTAGCCCCTGCAGAGAAAGTTGAGTGAAATGCTAGAGCTGCTAGGACGGTAAAACCTCCTGCACTTCCTCCTTTAATAGCTAGACGATTTGGATCAGCAAGCGCTTCTGCAACGAAGTACTCTGCTGCGTCTACGCAGTCTTGAACATCTTTTATGCCCCATTCCCGATCCAATTCTTCCATATAGCTTCGCCCGAATCCGGTGCTCCCTCGGTAATTTACATCAACAACCGCCCAGCCACGGCTAGTCCAGTAGCGTAAGCCTAATTGCAATTCGTTCCGTGCTGACCCAGTGGGACCCCCGTGAGCTAGGACAAGAAGAGGAGGGGTTTCGTTATCGATACATGCATAGTCAGGGTGGGCAGGAGGATAGAAGAGAGCATATGCTTCTCCCCCATCAGAGGTAGGAAACACATGGAGTGCCGGAGTCGGCAGAAACTCGTCAGGTAATCCGTGAGATTTTGGATGGTGAATTATTTCTTTTTTCGGCGCAGCTCGAATAATTGTGGGACCAGATTGGTGAGTTGAAGCCAAAATTATTGGAGATCCGGATGATGAACATCTAACCGTATGGATAGTCGCCGAGCTATTAACAGCTGTGTCCTTTGCACTGCTGATCAATAAGTCATCCTGAGCTTTGCGGGCAGCGAGAAAAATTTCTTTGGTATCGGTAATCACATATCTCGATTGTCCGAGAATCCATAACGGGCCAGCTATATCAAAATCGCCGCCGCATTCAAGAACACTCCCCTCAGGGCTAAACCGATATAGGTTTGACCACCCTGTCCGGTCACTCAGAAAAAAGAGGTCCGTGTCATGCGACCATTCAGGTTGCAAGATAGATTCATCTATCCCCCCCTCAACCTTCTTTGCGTTCGTTACTTCTCCATCTTCTAATCGGCCAACCCACAATTCAGTTCCATACCATGGCATAGACGGATGAAGCCATTGAACCCAAGCGAGAAATTCTCCATCTGGCGAAGGGCGAGGAAACGCGTAGAAGTCAGCTCCAACAACTAATTCCCTTATTTTAAAACTACCGTCGGTCGCTATTGAAACAATCTGATTATCTGGTTCTACCACTACCCCGTCATCAAGGTGGAAGTGGACTTCTCGGATACACACTATGGAAGCGCCATCGGGCATCATACGCCCATCAGCGAATCTCCATGTTTGATTCTCAGGTGGCTCAGGGGTCAGGATCTCAATCTCCCCTTCCGGAGAAATTCGTCGGATACGTTGATCTCGGAATTCAACGTAATAGAGGAAGGTATCAGCAACAAACCATGCCCCACCTCCATATTCATGAACTCTTGATCGGACATTTGCATCAGGAGGGGTAACTTCATGAGGCCGCCCGTCTTTAGGGTGAAGCATAATAGCGATCCGACCACCTTCGTCGGGTCTTGATTCTGACCACCACACATCTTCTCCATCTACAAAAATATCAGTAACGATTGAGACCCCTTCGACTAGGGAATGAGCGGATATAGGGGAAGGCCAACTGCCGTAAGGAAGGCGCTTAGAAGACTGCATCTTAACTAGCTTTGGAAAAGGTCCATAACTCTTTGGATCCCTTCTTCAAGCTCCTCGTCTCCAAGAGCAAATGAGATTCTCGCGTAGCCCGGAGCTCCGAACGCTTCTCCGGGAACTAGAGCCACATGCACCTCCTCGAGAAGTATTTCTGCAAGGTCGAGAGTTGTTTTAGGAGTCCGACCGCGCAATGACCGACCTAGGACACCTTCGAAACTCGGGAAGGCGTAGAACGCCCCTTGAGGTTCAAGAAGAGAAACCCCTTGAGTTTGAGAAAGCATTCTAAACACCACTTGACGGCGCCTATCGAATGCTTCTCGCATTCTCGCTACATCATCGAGAGGGCCAGAAACTGCTGCAAGCGCTGCTCGCTGTGAAATATTTGAGACGTTTGAAGTTTGATGTGACTGCAGTGTTGAAGCTGCTTTAGCAATATCAGGAGGCGCAATAATCCAGCCAACTCGCCAACCTGTCATAGCATAGGTCTTAGCTACTCCGTTAAGAACAACACATCTGTCCTGAATGTCAGGAACAAGAGTAGGCATTGAAAAGTGCTCACTTTCTCCATAGACCAAATGCTCATAGATTTCATCGGTGATAACCCAGATGCCATTCTTTGCTGCCCATCTGCCGATTTCCTCTATTTCATTCTTTGGATAAACTACCCCAGTCGGATTAGACGGGGAGCAAAAGATTAAGGCTTTCGTCCTATCTGTTCTTACTGCTTCGAGTTGATCTACTGATACACGAAATCCAGATTCTGCAGTAGTCAGAATAACTTTCGTTACCGCACCGGCGAGAGCTATAGGCTCTGGATAAGTTGTCCAATATGGAGAGGGAAGAAGAACTTCATCTCCTGCATCAAGGAGGACTTGCATGCAGTTATACACGGCGTGCTTACCTCCATTTGTGACTACCACTTGATTAGGTGCAACTTCCAAACCTGAATCACGTTTAGTTTTTTCAGCTAGCGCTTCTTTAAACTCAGGCAGCCCGCCGGCAGGGCTATACCGGTGGTTAACAGGGTCAGAAATTGCCTCTCTAGCTGCCTCCACAATATGTTCCGGCGTTGGGAAGTCTGGCTCTCCAGCGCCGAACCCTATTACCGGAGCACCAGCCGACTTTAGTTCCTTCGCTTTATTTGTAACAGCGAGCGTGGCAGATGGCGATATGGCCCCAACACGTGTTGATACCCGAGATCGATCAGACAATTTTCCTCCGTTAAGTTCAGTTTCACTATCTTGGTATATCTTCAGGACGAATGCAGATCATTTCATTGTTTTGAAAGAAGTTTTGTTGTTTTTCCTCTTTCACTTCGCCACCTCGCTAGGGAACCAGAGTAGATTTTTATTATGGAAAGAACCGAATCAATCACAATCCCCGAAAAGCTCCTCCCCAACGATGGGAGATTTGGAAGCGGACCATCTTTGGTGAGGAAAGAAGCAGTCAACTCGCTAGCGGAAATCTCTCAGAATTATCTCGGAACAAGCCACCGGCAAGACTCTGTGAAAGGAATGGTCCAGAGACTCCAAGAAGGGATGGCCACCTTATTTCAGATACCTGATAACTGGGAAATACTGTTGGGAAATGGTGGGGCTACTCTATTTTGGGACGCTGCAACCTTCGGGCTAATCCGAGAGAAAAGTCAACATCTTGTATTCGGGGAATTCTCTTCAAAATTCTCTCAGGCTACTCTGAATGCGCCGCACTTAACTGATCCAGAAATCTTGACTTCCGAATTCGGGTCGGCACCTTCTCCATCACCATCGAATGTTGACTTCTATGCTTTGACACAGAATGAGACTTCCACCGGAGTTGCTATTCCATTGATAAGACCAGAAAATATAACAACAGAAAAAGCTATTGTGGCTGTCGATGCCACTTCGGCTGCAGGGGGAATGCTTTGGAACCCAGAAGAAGTTGACTGCTACTATTTCTCTCCGCAAAAAAGCTTTGCTAGTGATGGTGGCCTATGGATTGCTGCCTGCTCTCCAGCTTGCATCGACCGCATCGAAGACATTTCAAACTCTGGCCGATGGATTCCCGCCGGACTCGATTTAAAAATTGCTTTGGAGAATAGCAGAAAGAACCAGACATACAATACTCCGGCGCTTTCTACGATTTATCTTACAGTTCATCAAATTGAATGGATGAACGAGCAAGGAGGCCTCGAATGGGCTAGCGGACGTTGCAATGAATCGTCTACGCATCTTTATAAATGGGCTGAAAGCCACCAGCATGCTGAGCCTTTCGTAAGCAACAAAAATTTACGAAGCCCAGTGGTAGTCACAATAGATATTGATGACAAAATATCTGCTGATACCTTGGTCGCAACTTGCAGAGAGAACGGGATTTTGGATATAGGGGGTTATAGGAAAATTGGGCGCAATCAGATCAGAGTCGCTACGTTTCCAGCTATTGAACCCGACGATATAAAAGCATTAACGAACAGTATCGACTATCTAATGGAGTTACTCCTCTGAGCACGGCAGGAAAACTCCTCATCGCAAGTCCACTTATGGGCGATCAAAATTTCAGAAGATCTGTCATTCTGATGATCGAACACACACGTTCCGGAGCCATTGGGCTAGTTCTCAATCAAGCCACGAAAACAACCACCCAAGAACTTTTCCCAGAATGGAGTTCCAAAACTCATTCAATCCCAGAGGTATTCGTTGGAGGTCCAGTTGAACCGGATTCTTGTCTAGCGCTTGGGAGATTCATAGGAGAAACTAGCGAACCCCATCACTTTATTTTCTCGAACGTAGGAATAATTGATTTAGGTTCAGATCCGGATATGTTGCCGGAATCGCTTACGGAGATGAAGATCTTCTCTGGATACTCTGGCTGGAGTCCTATGCAGCTCGATTCAGAACTTGCAGCAGACGCATGGTTTGTGGTTGAAGCAGACCCGTTTGACGTGTTTAGTTCAAAACATCATGAATTATGGTCACTAGTCCTTCGGAGGCAGAAAGGGCCGATGGCTTGGCTAGCGAATTATCCTGAAGATCCAAAGCTTAATTAATCTGAAAGTTCTTTCAGTACAACTAGAAACTTCTAGCTCGAGATAATAGACCTCGAGAATACAGTGCAGCAGTGGGCGATAAACCTAGATCTAGAAATGCGCTGGAGCAGCCAAGCCAGTATCCCAAAACTAAAGTCGCAGCCGTAGCTCCAGTAATAGGGTCAGCGATTGCATCGCCCATGAACCAGAGAGAACCGTTAACTTCAGCTAGAAGGTTAGCACCGGCAGCTGCATCGTCACCGAACCCGACTCGATGCGGATTTCTTCGGCGTCCATATCCCGTAATCGAGCACCAGATTGCTCCTCTTTCGACTTCTGCTTTCGCGTCTATACCTAAATGCTCAAGAGCTCGGGGACGAGATCCTTCAATTACGATGTCTGACCCTCGAATAACATTTCGTAATCGTTCGACATCTATAGAGCTACTGAAGTCAAGAGGAATTATTTCTTTACCCTGATTTAAGCGTTGATAGAAAATATCAGGCCGATTCCGCGGCTTTTCCGGGCGTAAAATAGATTCGATTTTTATTACTTCCGCACCGCATCGCATCAGGTACCAGCTACACAGGGGACCGGCCCACATGCTTGATAAGTCGACTACTTTCGGCTTCCTATTGAGTTGTATTTCTTTTCCGATATTGTATTCAAACCCTGATGGGACCTTTGTCTCCCCCACTACAGATATTGGTATTCCTAGCAATTCCGCCCTGCTGAGAAGTTCTGACGAGGTTACTTGTTGGACTGCTCTCTCAATAGAGGCCCAGTCGTTCCCCTCTATAGGAGCATCTAACCAAGCTGCGACGCTTGATTGGTCTTCGACTCTGGGTAAGTTTGCAGCTATTTGACCGTCTGCTGATTTAAGAATACGGCATGAGCCGCCTGCAGAAGCTGCCCCCCAGCCACGGTGGCCTAATATCGGCGCCCGCTCAACTACTAATGACAATGCGCTTGGGCCTCCTTTGGGGCCGCCTAGTTGAGCGGATAACCAACCCAAAAGTGCAATTGTGGCTCTAAAACGGTGGAGCCAACGGAGATCAACCTCTTTTAGCCTTACATTTGGTGGGCCTATCAGATCGGAAAGAGCTATATCAGGCCACACCGGCCAGTTCGGGTGCATAGAGGATAAATCTTGGATTACTGGCATTGGGACTGTCCCCGATGGGAGTCCCCGTGTAAGTTCGAGTAAGTGTTTCTTTGCTAAAAGAAACGGGTCATTCAGAATTGCGCTGTCCATTACACATACCGTAGAGGAAGCGTTGGTATTGGCAATGGTCTTAAGAATACGAAATGATTGTAATTATAAGTTCAAAGGAGAAACAATATGGAGCTACGAGCAGGAAGTCGCCTTAAAAGCGCCGTCTGCGACACCGAGGTCATAGCAGTGAAAGCCCCTGCTGAAGACATCGATATACGGTGTGGAGGTGCACCCATGACCGAGCCCACAAATTCGCAAGCAGAAGGTGGAACCCCCGCAGAAGGTGCAGATGGCGGGACACTAATGGGTAAGCGGTATGTAAACCCCGAAGAGACACTCGAATTGCTCTGCACTAAGCCTGGTGCCGGCTCCTTGGGAGTCGGAGACACCTTACTAGAAATTAAAGAAAGTAAGCCGCTTCCTGCTTCTGATTAGTCAAAGGACCAAATTATGAATCTCATGATGCTGCTCGAAATGGCTTCAAACGCTTTTGGAGACCGAGTCGCTATCGGCAGCAAAGATGGCTCAGGAGTGTCTTATGCAACCCTGTATGAAAACTCTGGAAGAGCAGCCCAGATTTTTCGAAATCGTTCCGCGGAAAAAATAGCATTTCTTGATACGTCTAGTGTCGCTTTACCCACAGCTCTTTTCGGGTCAGCATGGGCAGGATTGCCATTTGTTCCCCTTAATTACAGGCTGACTGGAGATGAGATACGTGAACTTGGCAATGAAATTGCTCCAGCTATTGGGGTAGCAAATGTTTCTATGAAAGATGTCTTAGAGGGAGTACCTGAATTCGAAGCTATAGAACGTGAAGAATTTCTTTCTCAAACACGTAATGGTGAACTTTCCGATGCTGATTGGGATATGAACCCCGATGAAATAGCGATCTTGCTATTTACCTCTGGTACTACTGGGGCTCCAAAAGCAGCAGTACTTCGCCACTCTCACCTGGTTTCATATATTCTAGGATCAGTCGAGTTCATGGGTGCCGGAGATGAAGAAGCCACATTAGTTTCTGTCCCCCCGTATCATGTTGCAGGGATGGCCGCGCTGTGCAGCTCAGTTTATGCAGGTAGACGTATTGTGCAACTCCCAAACTTTGATGCTGCAAGCTGGGTCGATACCGCCATTAAAGAGTCAGTGACTCATGCGATGGTTGTGCCGACCATGCTTTCACGAATCGTGGATGAACTAGAAAAACGTTCTGGAGTATCAATAGATTCGCTGAGAGCCCTTTCATATGGAGGAGGCAAGATGCCCCGTCCAGTGATAGAAAAAGCTCTTCGCCTATTCCCAGATACAAACTTCGTTAATGCTTATGGCCTCACAGAAACAAGTTCAACAATTTCTGTCCTTGGCCCTGAGGATCACCGCAACGCTCTGGAAAGTCAAGAAGGGCCGATTCGGCGACGGTTGTCGTCTGTAGGAAAGCCGCTGCCGAATCTTGAGGTTTCCATCCGAGATGAAGAAGGAAAAGTTCTTACGGCTGGATCGTCAGGAGAAATTTGGGTTAGGGGCGAGCAGGTATCTGGAGAATACCTTGGGCATGGAACCAAGCTAACTGATGATGGATGGTTCCCCACAAACGATGGAGGCTTCCTAGATGAGGAAGGATATCTTTTCGTCGAAGGCAGAATAGATGACATCATAATTCGAGGTGGGGAAAATATTTCGCCGGGAGAAATTGAAGAGGCCCTCCTCACACATCCAGAAATCAGGGATGCGGCAGCTATTGGAATGCCGGACACGCAATGGGGAGAAATTATAGTTGCCGTAATAGTTCTCTCCCCTGGGAGTAATGTACCTGTCGATGAAGTCAAGGCATTTGTCAACGATCAGCTTCGATCTTCGCGAACTCCCGACCATGTAGTGACAATGGATGAGCTTCCATATAACGAAACTGGAAAACTTCTCAGAAGAGTCCTTAGAGAGAACCTGAGCGGCTTATCGATCGACGAAGGTTAACGTGGCCTTTTCTCAAACGATGAAGTTTGATGATGCTCTTGATTATATTCGAAACCCCTACGTTGCCGAAGAGATCTTCCAAAGACAGCAACGTACCCTGTGTATTCAGCTTGCTGATAGTTGTAAAAACGTAACACAGCAGAAAACCCGAGAATTTTTTGAGTATTCAAAACTGTTGAATCTGGTCACGATTGCAATCTTGGATGAAAAGGAGTCAACTGTCTCTGATGATGCTCTTAGCGTTTTCGATCTTGTCTTTACTAGTTCGAATGCGCGAAGTAAAGCTGCAGTAAAAGTTCCAGACGTAGAGGAAGCAGTTTTGGGAATTAAAAATTCAGTCGAAGGAAACCCCCACTCTTCAATAATGCTTGTACAGCTTTTACGTCAGCGTGCATATTTAAATGTTGATACAGGGCTACTTTCTGAATCTATAGCCTATGCCGCCCTTCAAGGTGGACCAGAATTCCAAACGTGGCTCTCTAGGCGCAACAACACTCTGGGCCGAGACAATGTAACACCCACTGTTCTCAGCAGACGCAACGATTCTGAGTTGAGAATTTCATTAAATCGGCCAGATCGAGCCAATGCTTTTTCGAGTGCTATGCGGGATGAACTAGTGGAACAATTGCGGATGGCTGCTGCTGATAGAAGCATCAACCGGATACTTCTAGAGGGAAAGGGAAATTCTTTCTGCACAGGAGGTGACCTAAATGAATTTGGCAGTCTCGATAGCACCTCGGATGCGCATCTCATCAGAATGGTTAACAATCCTGCTTTTTGGATGTCAAAACTTCATGACCGAATGAGCGTACATTTGCATGGAAAGTGTATTGGCGCAGGAATTGAATTACCTGCATTTTGCGACAAGGTCATCGCTGACCGAACGGTATCAATTTCTCTTCCTGAGATAAAGATGGGGTTAATTCCAGGGGCAGGTGGAACTGTAAGTATCCCCCGCAGAATAGGACCACAAAAAACAGCCTACCTAGCGCTCAGCGGGCAAAGCATAGATTCACAAACTGCATTGGATTGGGAACTCGTAAATGAGATTGTTCCTAAACTGTGAAATGAAGAGTGATTTAGCTCTAAGAAAGACGTTCAAGAATTGTTACGTTGGCTTGACCGCCACCTTCACACATCGTCTGCAAACCAAATCTTCCATCTGACCTTTCAAGCTCATTTAGTAGCGTTGTCATTAACCGGCCGCCTGTACAGCCCAATGGGTGACCAAGAGCGATCGCTCCGCCGTTAACATTGACCTTTTCATGTGGGACATTGTGCTCGCGCATCCAAACAATTGGAACTGGAGCAAAAGCCTCATTACATTCGAACAAATCAAAATCATCAATAGTCATCCCTGTCTTCGACAATGCATATTCTGTAGCTGGAATCGGACCAGTAAGCATGTAAATCGGATCATCTCCTCGGACACTTATATGGTGAATACGCGCTCGGGGTTTCAATCCATACTCCTTAACCGCTTTCTCGCTAGCCACCATCAAAGCAACAGCACCATCAGAAATCTGGCTAGCCACAGCTGCGGTGATAACACCGCCCTCTTCTAGTGTTGGGAGCTGAGCCATCTTCTCGAGCGTTGTCCCCCTTCGCACACCTTCATCTTGAGCTACATCACCGTATGGAAGAATCTCATTATCAAACCTGCCTTCGTCTTGAGCACGCGCAGCACGCTCATGGGATTCAAGAGCAAATTCTTCGAGATCTTGTCGTTCCAAATTCCATTTTTTAGCTATAAGTTCAGCTCCCCTAAACTGACTGACCTCCTGCGTGCCATAACGCTCTACCCAACCCTTTGAGGTTGAAAAGGGGTCTTCAATGTCAGGACGCCCAATCGATTCATGCCCCATAACATCCATCGCAGAACCTATAGGAATAAGGCTCATATTCTGCATACCACCTGCTACAACAATATCCTGCACTCCGGACATCACACCCATAGCGGCGAAGCTCACCGCTTGCTGACCCGACCCACACTGACGGTCAACCGTTACACCAGGAATAGCTTCTGGCATGCCGGCCGCTAACCATGCTGTCCGAGCGATATCACCTGCTTGTGGACCCATATTATCGAGACAGCCCATGATGACATCATCTACTGTCATCGGATCAATCCCAACTCTATCCATTAGTCCCTTTATCGCATGAGCCCCTAAATCAGCAGGGTGTTCCTCAGCAAGGCCGCCTCCCCGCCTACCTACAGGAGTTCTAACAGCATCAATAATATAAGCTTCGCTCATTGTTATTCCTTTCGTACTCTTCTCTACGGTACAGGAAAGGACGAGAAGGAAATAAACTCTGAAGAGTTTCTTCTAAGAATAAATAAAACAACGTTCCTACCGAGGTTCTTTAGGCAAGCCGAGAACTCGTTCCCCAATGATATTCCTCTGAATTTGGTTACTTCCTCCATAGATTGTATGGGCTCGACTATAAAGGAATGTTCTCTGCTCCTTATCAAGAATGAGTGGAATGCCTTCGTGGCCGCCATGCCCATCAGGCGAAGCAACCATACCTGATGTCCCACGAACTTCCATCCATAACTCTCCAAGTTTCCTATGCCAAGAAGCCCAAAATAATTTCCCTATGCTCTGCTCCGCACCTGGAACACCATCTGCCACTAGTGCTGTAAGCATTCGTAGCTGATTGAACCTAAGAACTTCCAACCCAATATATAAGTCGACGACCTTCTGACGGAGAACAGCATTTCCCCAAGCTCCAGTCGATAATGCAGTATTGATGAGCTCATCTAGTTCTTGACGAAAGCTAGTTTGCTGTCCAAGAGTTGATGCACCGCGTTCGAATGCCAACGTCCCCATAGCGACTTTCCAACCATTCCCTTTCTTACCAACTATATTTTCTTCTTTAGTTTTGGCACTATCGAAAAATGTCTCGTTGAACTCAGAACCGCCAGTTAGCTGGATAATAGGACGGACAGTTATCTCTACCTGATCCATTGGAACGAGAAGGTAGGACAATCCGGCATGACGAGCAGATCCTTCTTCGGTTCTTGCAACTACAAATATCCAGTCAGCATGTTGAGCAAGGGATGTCCATACTTTCTGCCCGTCAATTACCCAGTATCCATCAACAAGATCTGCTCGAGTTTTTATGTTGGAGAGGTCAGATCCAGCATCAGGTTCACTGTAACCTTGGCACCAGAGTTCGTCTCCTGAAAGAATCTTAGGGATGAACCGCTCTTGTTGCGCTTTCGAACCAAATGCAAGGAGAGTCGGCCCAAGAAGAGTAACCCCCATATTGGGAATCCTTCCGGGCGCCTTGGCTTCTACGTATGTCTTGTGGAACAAGACCTGTTCCACAAGCGAACACTCTCTCCCTCCTACCCATTTTGGAAAATCAATTCCTAGCCATCCACCGGTGGCAAGTTCCCTTTCCCAAGCGATTTGAAGTTCCGGATCAACGTCATCATGGCCAGTTAGGCCTTTCCCGCTAAGTTTTATAAACTCACCTCGAATATGCTCTTCAAGCCAAGTTCGGACTTCATCACAGAAATCTGTCTGAGCCTTTGTATATGAGAAGTCCATTTAGTCCTATACCTTCATTCTTCAAAGCAAAATATTCTTATTTGGATTTTCGTCGTTGGAGAGCCAGACGCTCTTCCTGCTCATCCAGCTCTTCAACCAGACGGAGATAGCGTTCAAAACGCCGTGGGTCTATTTCTTTCTGCTGAATTGCCGCCAATATCGCGCAATCAGGTTCTACCTGATGAGTGCAATTCGAGAATCGGCAATACGAAGCGACTTCACTTATCTCAAAAAAGACTTTATTTAGAGCCTCTTTTGCATCCCAAAGTCCTATGCCTCTAATCCCAGGAGTATCGATCAGAATTCCACCGCTTGGAATAAGCATTAGCTCACGCGCAATAGTCGTATGGCGACCTTTGTTATCTCGACTGCGAACTTCAGTTGTTTGCTGTATCGTCTCTCCAACCAGCTCATTTACAAGTGACGATTTACCCACTCCAGACTCCCCTAATAAAACTAAAGTCTTATCTGGTAAAAGAAGTTCTCTCAGTTCAGCAATTCCAGTACCTGCAAAGGAACTAGTTTGAATGGTAATAACATCTTTAATTTCCTGCTGAAGCTGATTCCAGTCTTCCGATATTCCCTGATCGACTTTGGTGAGGAGAAGGATCGGGACTGCATCACTGTCTTGAGCCAAGATTAGGAATCTTTCTACTTTGGCGATGTTGGCAGGACGGTCTATAGAGCAGGTGATACCTACAAAGTCCACATTCGAGACAAGAACTTGCTCTCTTTCTTGTTCAGCAGGGTCCCTCCGTGATATTGACGAGTAGCGCGGAAGAATCGTTTCGATACGGAACCCGATATCGGGATCATCGACAACGGTTATCCAATCTCCAGTCGCCGGCGCTAAATCAATTGTTGTACGTTGACTATCAGAAGCTACGCGTACCTCCCCTTCTTCTGTAAGGACGTCTACCTCACCTCGGTCAACCCTACGAACACGGCCCAACCTTGCTTTGTCAATCATTGTCGATTGTTTCGATGCGTAATGCCGCCATCCTAATTGGTTAAGTAGCTTCATGACTCTGGTCTGAGACTACCTTAATTCTTGTGCAGTTCTTCGTTTAAACCTTGCCAACTGGAATTTTCGCCTCTGTAAATTGCTTCGACTTTACCTGTTTGCGAATTACGGCGGAATAGTAGATCATCCTGCCCTGATAACTCTGACCCCTTGACTACCGAACCGTCTGGGGTCAAAACCAGTGTTCCTGCAGTAACATAAAGCCCTGCTTCTACTATGCAATTATTTCCGAGGGATATTCCGATACCTGCTTCGGCGCCCAATAGACAGTTCTCACCTATTGAAATTACTTCAGAACCTCCTCCAGATAGCGTCCCCATTATTGACGCGCCGCCGCCGATATCTGATCCGTTACCTACTACAACACCAGCTGAGATTCGCCCCTCGATCATTGATGTTCCGAGTGTACCTGCATTGAAATTACAAAATCCTTCGTGCATAACAGTGGTCCCATCCGAAAGGTGCGCTCCGAGCCTCACCCGGTTTGCATCGGCAATGCGAACCCCGGCGGGGATAACGTAGTCAGTCATTCTTGGAAATTTATCGAGCCCGTGGACGAGGATATTGATTCCTTCAGCTTGCAGCTGGGCCCTTTTAACATTGAAACCTTCCACCTCGAATGGCCCGAGATTGGTCCAAACACAGTTTGTAAGTTGACCGAATATCCCTGTTAGATCTATTCCATGTGGCTGTACGAGCCTGGCCGATAGAAGGTGAAGACGAAGGTACGCATCAACCGCATCAACCGGTTCATCGGTTGGTGCAGCTATAAAGCAAACAACCACAATTTTCTCTCCGTTAGGTGAATCACTGTTTAGAGCAGCATCAAGGATGGGTTGAATTATGTGCGTTGATTCTTCTAAGTAGCCGATGTTTTTTTCAACAGATTCAAGAATGCTCTGGATGTCTCGCATGGGTTGTTCTTCGAGCTCATATGTTTCAGTCTTGCCATTCCAATTAGCTGCGTTCGCTACCAAGGCGCATGTATACGGGTCTGACCCCAGTTGTGGAGCGGGATAATAGACATCAAGGATATTTCCATTAGCGGTTTTTGTTGCAAGACCAATCCCGAAGGCAAATGGGGTGGAGAAGTTTTCAATGTTTTGCTCAAGCTGGTTCTGATTTTCTTGAAGTTGTTCAAGGTTGCGGATTTCTGTCATAGCAATGACGTTAGCGTGTAAATGGGATGGTTGGGACGTATGAGGTAGCGTTATCTCGTGGGTGCTAGGAACTTCAGGGGTATACAGAATGGATTACTTGATTCCGCCTCACCAGAAGTCTTGTTCATTGTTGCCGCTGTTTCACAATATTTGGGTGCCGCACTGGCGTTTAGCATTTTCGATAATTTAGGAACGAGTACGGTTGCAACGTTGCGTGTGCTCGGTGCTGCTTTGGTTCTTATCTTGTTGAGACGATCTTGGAGGCGTTCGTTAAAAGACTTAGATATGGTTTGGACTGCATCATTTGGGATTGTTTTGGCAGGGATGAATCTGTGCTTTTATCTCGCAATAGATAATCTTCCTTTAGGAAATGCGGTAGCGATTGAGTTCTTGGGGCCTATAGCGGTAGCGGCCGCTGGGCATCGATCCTCAAGAAATGTCGTTGCGCTTATCGTGGCGAGCCTTGGGGTCCTTCTTTTGGCCCAAGTAACTTCTGAAGGGACAGTCACCGGTGTGCTCTTTGCTCTGGCCGCAGGGGCCTTATGGGCTCTTTATATTGTTTTAGGGAGCAAAGTTGCTAAAACTGGCGCGCATCTAGACGGTCTAGGAATTGGCATGCTCATCGGGGGTCTAGTGATATTCCCGAGTTCTCTTCATATGATAGACCGTGCACTTGATTCTCCTCTGTTGATGCTGGTTGCTCTATCAACTGGGGTTCTAGGGAATGTGATTCCGTATGGGATCGATCAGCTAGTCTTTCGGCGAATTTCAAAAACGAGATTCGCGTTCTTGCAATGCTTATTACCGGCAACAGCCGCTTGCGTTGGGATCCTGTTACTTCGGCAAAAGACTTCCCTAGGTGAACTTTTAGGGATTGGTTCAATTATCTTTGCTATTGCCCTCAGAGGAAAAGAAGATTAGTTGACTAAGATCCTAGAATTCTTCGAGCTTGCTTAGCTAATGCCTCGTCAATCATATTTCCATCATAAACAGCCGAAGCTGATCCTTGTGAGAGAGCTTGATCATAGACCGCTAATAATTCCTTGGCGCGATTAACTTCTGCCTGAGAGTACGAAAACGATTGATTTGCGAGGGGTACTTGTGAAGGGTGAATACAGAGCTTCCCTGAGAATCCTAATGCTCTTGCTTGATATGCTTCTTCTGTAAATCGTTCGTCGTCAGAGAAATCCGTTACGATTTGATCGATCACTGGAACTCCAGATAGTCGGCTCGCCATCCCCATTTGGGATCTGGCTAGGAATACTTCGTCATTGCCGGTTGTACGAAAACCGCCTAAATCTAACACATAATCCTCGGCTCCAAAATATGCGGCAATGACAGACGTGTTTGAGAGGATTTCAGTAGCGGATGCCACTCCGAGAACGGTTTCGATTCCAACAATAATTTTTCTTTCGATAGAGTTTTGCGAGAGTATTTTCTCTGCTTCCTCTAGCTCTTCTAAGTTGTTGATCTTTGGAATAACGACACAGTCTACTTCTGGGGGAAGAGCTTGAATATCAAGTTCAAAATGTGATGAAGATATTGGATTGACCCTCGGGAAGGCTTCAAGTTTTTTCGTTTCTTCGGAATCGATGAACTCCTGGAAATTCTTACGTGCCTTGTTCTTTTCCTCATCAGGGACGGCATCTTCAAGGTCGACGATGGCTGCATCAGGCTGGATTTTCGGAAGTTTTTTCAGAAGTTCAGATTTATTTCCTGGAGCAAACAGCACACTCCTGAATTTTTGCATCATTGAAGCTCCTTAATGTCCTTGAAATAGTCTAACGCTTCTGGATTAGCGAGTGCCTCAGCGTTTCGAACGGGCTTACCTTCTACGGTAGCTTTAGCGGCTAATTCTGAGATTTTTCCGCTTCGGGTTCTAGGGAGGTCAGAGACTGCATGAATGAATGACGGCACATGTCTTGGTGAAGCTTGATCTCGAAGCGAGTTTTGAATTTTTTTCTTAAGTTCGTCGTCGAGCTTAGTATCTGGGGATAGCACAACGAAAAGGACTACTCGGTCGTCACCTTTCCAACTTTGGTTTATTACTAAGCTTTCAGTGATTTCAGACAGCGAATCTACGACTGCATATATCTCAGCGGTTCCTATCCGGACACCACCAGGGTTTAGAGTCGCATCTGACCTCCCGTGGATGATAATTCCGCCGGCAGGAGTCCATTCGGCAAAATCTCCTTGATGCCAACTTCCTGCATACCTGTCAAAATATGCAGACTGGTATCTTTCTCCATTCTCGTCATTTAGAAATCCAATGGGCATTGACGGAAATGGGTTTGAACATACGAGTTCGCCCTGTTCTCCCGAATCTAGTACTTGACCGGTATCGCTAAGGATCTCAATTTCTAAACCCAAAGCTGGTTTCTGAATTTCACGCCTATTTACTGGACCTGTTGGATCACCCCCCACTAGGCATCCACAGAGATCAGTTCCGCCAGACATAGATTGAAGATGAACATCTTTTTTAATTTTCTGGTATACATAGTCGAATCCTTCGCCAACAAGGGTTGAGCCTGTTGAACAAATTGTCCTGATACTTGAGAGATCGTGAGTGTCTATTGGTGATATGCCAGCGTTAGCGCATGCGTCTATGTATTTTGCTGAAACACCAAACAACGTAATGGAAAGCTCATCGGCTAAATCAAATAGAGTTGTTGGGCTTGGATAAAATGGTGATCCGTCGTACAGGATGACCGTAGCCTGTGATGCTAAGGCGGAAGCTAGCCAATTCCACATCATCCATCCTGTAGTGGTGTAATAGAAGACTCTATCTCCTGCTTTGACATCGCTTTGTAGCCTGTGCTCCACTAGATGCTTTATTAGAACTCCTCCGGACCGGTGAACAATGCATTTAGGCTTCCCCGTTGTTCCAGAGGAGTACAGAATGTACCAGGGGTGGTCAAAGCTATGAGATGGAAAGTCGATTGCTTTCGCATTGTAGGTTTTGAGGAAATCTGACCAAAGCGTTTGAGGATGAGGATGAGGATGTAGCGTTTTTTCTTTGGAGATCCCTTCATGGGTGTATGGCACGATAATGGTTTGCTCGAGGGTTGGTAATCTTGCTTCAACTTCATGGAGCTTATCCAAGCAGGAAAACCATTGACCCCCATAGAAGTAGCCATCGGTCGCGAAAAGTACTTTTGGTGCCGCTTGAGTAAACCGATCAAGCAGTCCTTTGGCTCCGAAGTCTGGGGATGCAGAAGTGAATACTGCGCCAATGCTTGCAGAGGCAATCATAACCGCAATTGTTTCTGGGCGATTAGGTAACCATGCTGCAATACGGTCTCCGCTTTCTACCCCTATGTCTAAAAAAGCTTGCTGCAATTTGGAGACTAGGTCATTTAGCTCAGACCAGGTTAATTTAGATCCATTGCCAAGCTCATCTCTCCAAACTATGGCGTCAGTGTCATCGCTCCTCTTGAGAAAGTTCTGCGCGATGTTGATAGAGCTGGCTGGGAAGAACACAGAGTCATATAAGTTAGCTCCTGTTGCGAGCACTTGTTCACTCACTTCACTAATGATTCCAAGATGATTATGCGCGTGGATCCAGAACTGATCTGGCCTGTCGACACTCCATTTGTGGATTGCGTCATAATCAGGAAGTTCAATATCGAAGAGGTCTTCGGCCTCCTTAGCAAAATCAAACAAGCAAGAGTTTCCGATTCTTTCTTTTGATGGCTCCCATAGTTGACTCACATTATCAGCATAGCCCAGTAGACAAATCGTCAACCTAAGAGGTTAGAGCTGTTGTGGAGCTGAGGGGAGTCGAACCCCTGGCCTCCTCGATGCGACCGAGGCGCTCTAGCCAGCTGAGCTACAGCCCCGAAGGAACACCAGTCTAGATTTTAAATCATCGATAGTGAAACCTTAGAGTTTCCTTTAGAGCGCTATCTTATCGGCACTTGTAGCTGTGTAATCTACTCCTGCAGGTTTAAAGACTTGCTTCTGTTGTCGAGAAGCTTCAATCTCTCGTTGATATTGGACGAGCAGAAGAACGTACCCTAAGAAAATAGAATCTACGAATAGATTCACAGCAATGAACGCTCCACCTACAACTATGGCCATGAGTAAGGTAAACATCACAATTCCGATTAAGGACAAAAGAACTTTGCGCCGTCGCAGACGAGCTTGCTCACTAGATACTTCCATTGGATTCGACCCCTTCTTTATTCTGTCGAGTGGTGGCTCAACCAGGGAGTGCCCGGGTTGATGGTAGGCATGGTCCCATGATGTAAACGGTTGGTGGATTGGTACTACAACCGCTCGAGGAGTTTTTCGAATTCGCACTCGACTAAACGGACTCCCCAACATCATAGAAGATGTTCCTACACGCGTACGAAGCCAGTAAACCCCTGCTCCGAACCAAAGAATTGCTAATGCAACTAACAGCACAAACTCCACCAGTCTCTAGGCTGCTCTTATAAAATTTTTGCACTATTTGTCTTATATTTGGTGGATAGAAGGCCGAATTATTGATTAAGCATGGGATTAATACAACTTGTTCTCCTCTGAACCTGAAGCGTCAAGCCGAATCTTGTGCCTTCTCGGGAGTTGAACAGGTATCTATCTAATAAAGTCACCTGATGATCCTCCAGTTTTTTGGAGGAGAGCTAGATCTGTGATTTCCATTCTTTTGTCCATACTTTTACACATATCATAGATTGTGAGGGCAGAAACTGAACATGCGGTGAGCGCTTCCATTTCTACTCCGGTACGCCCAACAGTTGTAACTTCTGCCTCAATTTCCACTTTGTCATCAATAATCTCAAATTCAACTTTTACCGAGCTCAGCATCAGGGGATGGCAGAGAGGAATAATTTCTCCAGTGCGTTTTGCTGCTTGAATTCCTGCGACACGAGCGACAGCGAAAACATCACCTTTGGGAAGATCGCCTTGCTGAAGCGCCACGATAGTCTCTTCCGCCATTGAAATAGTTGCTCTTGCTCTAGCGGTTCTTTTGCTATCTTGCTTTTCGCTAATGTCTACCATATGGGCTTTGCCATCTGGATCTAAATGTGAAAAATTTTCGTTTCCCACGACTGCTAACCGCCGATCTGAGACATGGATTTACTCGGTCGAATAAATACAGATTTCCCGATCTGGTGCCCTGCCCATTTCTGTTTAACTGCATGCGAGAATAGCTCAATGATCTTTTCATCTCCTGCGTTTTCTCGCAATAGTTTACGAACATCGTATTCATCTATAGCGAATAGACAGTTCCTGAATTTTCCATCAGCAGTGAGGCGAATTCGGTCACATGCATCACAAAAAGCCTCTGAGACTGTAGCGATAATTCCTATTTCGCCGGGGCCATCTACAAATTTCCATCTAGCGGCTGGAGAACTTCCCCTTGAGAGCGGTTCGAGGTCGTACTTTGAACTTATGAGCTCAAGTATTTCATTCTGTGGCATGACTTTAGATTTTTCCCATGTTTCGTCAGCGTCTAGCGGCATAAATTCAATAAAGCGAACCACAAGGCCGTTCTCTCGCCCATATGAAACAAAGTCCAAAACTTCATCGTCGTTGACACCTTTCATCACCACCATGTTTATTTTAACCGGATCAAATCCAACAGATTTGGCTGTTTCAATACCGTGAAGAACCTGTTTGAGGTTGTCTCGTCTAGTCAGCGTTTCGAATCGTTTACGATCAAGAGTGTCTAAAGAAATATTGATTCGGTCCAATCCAGCGTTATACAAATCACCGGCAATTAATGGAAGAGTGGCCCCATTAGTCGTTAGAGATAGGTCAACGTCAAGCTTCGCAAGTTTTTCAATTAATTTACTGAGGTTCGCCCTAACAGTTGGCTCTCCACCAGTGAGGCGGATGCTCTCAATGCCAAATTTGTTGACGAGTAAGCTAGCTAGGCGTTCAATTTCCTCAAAGGTCAACAACTCTTCTCTAGGAGTCCAGTCCATTCCTTCTTCGGGCATGCAGTATTGGCAGCGAAAGTTGCATCGGTCGGTCACTGATATACGCAAGTCACGATGAACCCGCCCGTAGGTGTCAATAAGTTGATCTTTCATCTCTATCAATCTAGCCCTTGATCTGTCTTAGAAGCGAAAGTATTCAATTGGATTTCCTTTAGGCACGCCATCCCCGTCAGGGATGATCGATAGAGTATTGGCTTCAGCCATCCCACTGAGCTGGTGAGAACCTTGCTTGCCAATTGGNCTGAGCAAGG
>PAYW01000015.1:28146-40702 GCA_002715425.1 Actinomycetota bacterium
TTTCTCNTCATNNANAANNGANCGAACAAAATGTGTTTTTCCGTCTGCCCTNCGGCGGAAATCATCTGCTGCGATNCCATGNAANACTTNCGGAAGAATAGNTTTNCTACCCATCATNTTNTNNAGCGCNGGTTTTGCCAAAAGNANATACGAGACCATAGATGAAACTGGATTTCCGGGTAAACCAAATATAGGTACCCCCTGAACCACTCCAAATGCGAATGGCTTCGCAGGCTTTATTGCGATCTGCATCCATCGCATATCCCCCATTTTATTCAGTACCACTTTGACATAGTCATAATCGCCCATACTCACTCCACCGGTAGTGACCAGCGCATCACACTTTGCGACGCCTTCTCGAACAGTCGTCTCGATCGCTTCTTCATTATCCGGAATTAATCCAAGGTCAACGGTTTCAAATCCGTCACTCTCCAGTAGTGCGACCAACGAGAATCGATTTGAATCGCGGATCTGACCTGGAAGCAAAGGTTCATTTCCCTCAACTAGTTCATCCCCAGTGGAAAAAATACCTACTGTTGGACGTTGAACAGTTTTGACTTGATATATGCCAAGGCCAGCTAAAAGTCCTATATGCGCTGGGGTTAAAGCTGTTCCTTTATCAATAACTTGATCGCCTGGGCAAAGATCTTCTCCGGATCTGCGGATATGGTCACCTTTTTTGGCGCTTCGATTCAGACGTACTAGATTTTTTGTCTCACCTTCTCTGGTCCATTCAACCATAACAATCGAATCCGCACCCTCTGGGAGAGGAGCGCCAGTCATTATCTTTGCGCTTTGCCCATTTTCAATTCTGAAATCTGGTTGTGTCCCAGCAGGGATTACCCCAATAACTTCTAGCGTTACCTCATTACTTTCTGAAGCGCCATCTGTATCTGCTGCTTTTACCGCATAACCATCGACAGCAGTGTTGTCGAAGGGGGGAACTAGCTCTCCAGAAATAACTGCNTCTGCTGTAACTTGCTCGCGAGCAGAAGTTATGTCAACTGTTTCTTCTGGAAGCCGAAAGGCTCTTTCCAGAACATAATCTTGTGCTTCGCCTAGTGGGATCATTGTCTTATGCTAACAAAGCTCAATCGAGGACAGACGCTAGAACACGATGATCTGGGCGTATTATNGAAATAATGAATTTGTGGTGGCTTCTCATACCAATCAGTTATGTCCTCGGGACCTTCCCCACAGCACATATTGTTGCAGGACTAGTNGGCCATGACCCAACTGCAGAAGGTTCCGGAAATCCTGGAGCAACAAACGTTTATCGTGTCGCCGGAAAGAAAGCGGGTGCCATCGTACTGATTGGCGACTTGTTGAAAGGGGTTGCCCCAAGTCTCGTGTGTCTTCTTATAGATGGTCGGACGTTAGCCCTTGCTGCTGGGATGGCTGCAATGATCGGACACGTAGCTCCAATAACTAGAAAATTCAATGGAGGAAAAGGGGTAGCAACCCTTACCGGCCTCTCCTCAGTTCTTTACCCCTTCGTCACACTTGGCGCTTTTATAATCTGGATCCCTTTGATGAAGCTCTTCAAACGGGCCTCTTTAGGATCGATCATCGTGGTTCTTTTATTACCCCTCGGCGTGCTGATAATGCCAGAAACTAGATGGTATGAGGTCATCGTCACCGGAGCGGCTTCAGCGGTCGTCACAGCTCGCCACCATGAAAATATTAAGCGCCTCTTCAAAGGGGAGGAAAAAGCAATTGAATAAAAAACGCCTTAGAGGAGTTCTTCATTTCCATAGGTGCTGCTACCCTACCGTTCGCTGGCGAATGGAGTGTTAAATGCCAACGTACGACTACAGATGCGAAGCTTGCGGAAAGACTTTTGAAGTTTTTCAGTCATTCAGTGAAGATCCCTTGACCAACTGCCCTGATGAAGCATGCACGGGGACAGTTAAGAAAATATTTTCAGCTCCGGGAATAAGTTTTAAAGGCTCTGGGTTCTATAAAAACGACAGTCGAAGCTCATCTACTAAAAAGCAGAGCTCTAAACCTTCGAACAACTCTTCTGATGATTCAAAATCTTCTAAATCCGATTCAGCCAAGAAGGATCCACCTTCCTCTTCCAGTTCTTCACCTTCCGATACTCAAACCAGCTAGAGAACGCCAGTAGACAGTAAAGAGACAGCTAGAACACCTATTGCAACTCGGTAGAAGCCGAAAACTGAGAAGCTTTTATTTTCAAGCCAACTGACCATCCATTTTACCGAAGCCATGGCAGAGAGAAAGGCTGCAGTTAAACCGACCAGTGGAGTCCAGTATCCAAACAACTCTATGATCTGACCTCCATCTTGAGAAAGCTCATAGAAAGTCGCTGCAGCTAAGGTTACTAGACCTAGTAGAAAACTAAATTCAACAGCTGCTGCCAAAGATAACCCAAGTGCAACTAATGCAAAAATGGTCACCAAGCTTCGGCTGACACCAGGCCACAGGGCTAGCGCTTGGACGAGTCCAACCACAAACGCGCCTCTGAGGCTTAGACTCTCCATGCTCGACCCATCTCGTTTTAAGAACTTCTTCTCATGGGCAAAAAGAATAAAGACACCTCCAACAATCCACGCATAAGCTACAAGTTCTGATTCATACAGCTGATCTTTTACGTAATCGGCTAGCAAGAGCCCGATAACAGCTGTCGGAACAAATGCAACAACCAAGTTTCTCAAGACAAGCTTTCCCACCTCGCTTTGGCCACGNAAACCTTCGTACATTTGGAGAATTCTGCGTTTGTAGAGAACAACAATCGCCAAGATTGCCCCGATTTGAATAGAGATAATATAACTATCTATAGCCTGTTCAGAAATCTCACTGCTATCAAGGTGCATCAACTCTTTCGCCGCTAGAAGGTGACCAGTTGAACTAATCGGGAGAAACTCTGTAAGTCCCTCTGTTACTCCTAGAACTATCGCCTTCCACAAAACCAAACCTTCGGCGAGCGCTGCCGAACTGTGAGCGGAAGCTTGACCAATAAAGAGTTGAAAAAATAACGCTAGAACGATGGCAGTAAAACCAAACAGTAATGTGACTTCTTGACGTTTTTTAAACATGCTCTAATAAACCGTAGTCCCAATAAGAGACAAACCGCCTAAACCTCAGAAAGAAGCACCGTTTGTTGTCATACTCCAGAAACCATTATGTCGTTAACGACAATCGAAACACCCGATGATTTCATTGGGAGCCTTTCCAAATCATTTCCTATATTTTGGATATCCAAAAGCATCCTTTGCAAAGTAGAAGCTACCGTTACTTCTCTAACAGGTTCAGCTAGGTCACCTTGGCGGATCATCAGACCCTCAGCACCAGCAGAGAAGTCACCGCTGACAGGATTAACCCCTGAATGCAAACCTGCTACTCCTTGGATAAGCATCCCTTCTCCAACTTGCTCAATTAATTCTGATTGACTGTGTCCCCCTGGAGCCAGCATAAGAGCCAACGGTCCTGCGCCAGGCGAGCTGTTATAACTTCGAACAGCTGAACCTGTAGATGACGTACCTAATGCTCGCGCTGTATAACTGTTATGAAGGAAACCGCTTAAAACACCTTTGTCAATTAAAGTATTTCTGCGACTTGCTAGACCCTCTCCATCTGCTTCGGTTGCAGTAAAAGCGTCAACATCAGTTGGATCATCNATAAGAGTAAGAAAATTCGGAGCTACTTGATCACCTTCCCGATCTGAGAAAAGTGACCTTCCTTTAAGAAGAGCTTCCCCGCTTAGCGTTGACCCGATAATCCCAAGAAATTGGGCAGTGACGTATGGGTCTAGAATGACAGTCATTCGGCCAGACTCAGCTTTCTTAGCGCCCAGTAGCCTTGTTGCTCTCTCAGTTGCATCAGAACTAGCTTTAGCTACATCTAGTTGCACAGGGCTCCTGCCAACGGAATATCCAAATCCTGTCTGGGTATCAGTTCCATCTGAAGCTAATGATGACGCTGCAACGTAGCACCCACCTTCTTGATTAGCTCGNTGGATCCCAGTTGAAGTGACAATTGCACTTGTAGTAATNGAATCAACATANTCTGTTGACTCAACTCCGATTATTCNCGAATCAGACTNAAGAATTGAACTTTCAAGTTCAATNGCCAANGCGATTTTNTCNTCATTAGCAAAGTCAGCAAGGGATGNATCCAGAAGTTCCAAAGAGACTGATTCAACTCCATCAGGTTCTGCAATGCCCTGGAANTCNTCAGGGGTTCCGAAAGAAGCATTNTCCCTCGCTTCCTCTAANGTCTCATTTAGGACATCNGTATCCAACGAACCNGCATANGCCATACCCTGACGNCCATCCTGAACAACACGTATCCCTACNCCCTGNGACTCAGCAGCNGTAAACGATTCAATCTCACCNTGATAAACCCTNATATCNGTTTCTGTACCNTGGACAGCAACNACTTCAACCTGNTCGCCANCAACTGNCTGACTNACAATGGCTTCNGCAATTTTTAATAGTTCNGATTNCATTAATGCCCCTAGCCGGCGGTACCGCCNACAGTGAGACTNGTGACGCGCAGTGTCGGCGTACCNTCACCAACTGGAACNCCCTGACCNTCTTTGCCACATGTCCCTGGNGAACCCATNTCAAAGTCATTNCCAAGNGCATCAATTTGATTCAGCACCTCGGGNCCATTCCCAATGAGATTNCCTTCTCNAATCGGTTCCGTTATTTCACCATCTTCNATTAGATACGCTTCTGTCATNCCAAAAACAAAGTCTCCGGTCGCCGTATTA
The DNA here is from genome assembly GCA_002715425.1 of Actinomycetota bacterium. Next base: position 32,885 of record PAYW01000015.1, read on the forward strand.
ACTTGACCNCCACCAAGTTGNGCTACNTATACGCCTTTNGANGTATCTTCAATAATNTCCTNAGGGTCAGTTTCACCATTTGCGATATANGTATTAGTCATTCGNACCATNGGTAACACCTGNTANCTTTGCCTTCTNCCATTNCCGGAACTCAATCGACCTTCGCTACGTGANCGAAGNCCNTCCCACATNTAATCNACCAACACACCGTCNTTAATAAGAACGTTTCGCTGAGCNGGNCGNCCCTCATCATCTATTGCGAACGCCCCCCANTCATGTGNCATCGTCCCATCGTCAATTAANGTGACCAGCTCACTAGCCACACTTTCNCCAACTTTNCCAGCAAAGACTGATGCTTGNTTGTTAACCAAATCTGCTTCAAGCCCNTGGCCACATGCTTCGTGAAACAATACNCCACCGCCACCGGAACCNATAACAACTGGCATNGTTCCACTGGGAGCNGGTCGGGCATTNAGNTTTGTCAAAGCTCTATGGGCTGCTCGNTCNGCNAGNTCTTCAACNTCAACNTCATCAAACAGTTCAAACCCGATAGGNCTGCCAATNGACTCTCGACCTGTNTGCATNCCACTATCNCCGGTCGCAACNCAAGAAATAGAAAAGAGAGTTCGNACCTGATCNTCTGTNGCAAANACCCCNTCACTATTGGCGACAAGTATNTTACGGCGAGAATCCCCATATCTAGCAGAAACCTGNGTAATTGCNGCCCCTTGNCTACGAGCNACTTCATCNGCTTGNANTAAAAGATTTACCTTCTTTCCCTTAGCNACTANCTCNGGAAATGTTTCAACCTTATTTGGAGATGGACANACNACTTGTTCTAGGGCGTTGANTTGAGANCCAGCTCCNTCTGTTCTNGTAGCTGAAGCTGCTGCTCTAGCAGCAATCATCAATCCCTCTTCTGAAAGGTCAGCTGTATGGGCAAAGCCAGTTGTCTCCCCAGCAACAACACGAATACCTGCTCCCCGATCACGGCCTGATGTCAGCTCTTCGACTTTCGCATCATCAAAAAGCGCTGAGCTAGAACGCTTATCCTCAACGAAAACTTCTGCAAATTCACCACCGGACTTCAGAGCCTCGTTAAGAACTCTCTCTACCAAATTTTGTTCAAGCATATGCACCTCGTGCCTTGAATAGTAACCGCTTTGTAGTGAGTTTGCCCCATCCGACAGACACGGCGCCTGTTTGCGTATGGTATTAGTATGACCCTAGAACAAGGACTTAGCGCTTCTTTCGACTACAGCGTTAGAGAAGAGGATCTCTCAATCGCTTTGACATCCGGCGACGTTCCCGTTCTATCAACCCCAAGGGTAATTGCTTGGTGCGAAGCCGCGACAATGGCTGCTATTGAAGGTCATATTTCTGAGCAAGAAACCACTGTAGGGATGCGAGTCCGAGTAGACCATGTCAACCCTTCCGGATTAGGTGCGATGATTCGTGTAAGTGCTCTGTTGACAAGAATCGATGGGCGAAGGTTAACATTTCAGGTAAGCGCTCACGATGAACACTCACAAATAGCGATGGGACAGGTCATACGCGTAATTGTTCACCGGCAACGCTTCTTGGAGAGGGTCTAGTAAAGGCCTCAGAAGAAACAACTTTTGAGAAAAGCCTGTTAACTACTAAGCGCTGAAAACGCACTATTTTCAGGCTTTTGGGGTTAAATTGCCGCAAGAAAGTAAAGAGAAGTGCAGAAATCCGATATATGGCCGCCAATGCGGAATAACCTATCATTTGCTAGCAAATTACTTCCCACATCAACTCCTATCTAGCCGGACGCCTCAATGAGTTACATTTACAGCCAACCTCAACAGAAAGATTCCATCCCATGGTGGAAACGTAACTCAGTAACAATCCCCCTTCGGATTGGATTAAGCGTTGCTCTTCTCATTGTGATCCTTCAATCTATGGATGGAATAGACTGGGATGAGCTGATCCCAGAATGGAACCAGCAAACAGCTTTCTGGACTATCGGCGGTTTCATCTTCACGCTTATTGGCTTCATACTTGGAGCGATTAGATGGCAAAGAGTCCTCCGAGCACTAGGGATAAACCAATCAATTTGGAGACTTTTCAGCCACTATATGGCGGGTCAATTTGTATCGAATTTCCTCCCAACAACAGTCGGCGGTGACGTCATCCGGATAGGAAGACTTACAAGGGATACGGATGATGGCCCAGTTAGCTTTACCTCAGTTGTCTTCGAACGTTTGAGCGGATGGCTCGTCCTCCCAGTAATCACCTTATTGGGCTTTGCAATTAATCCAGGGCTAACTGGCCTAGGAACATCAACTAGAGTTCCTCTTGTTGTTGCAATGGTGACACTTATCGCTTTAACCCTTGTAATTCTTTTACTAGGAAATAATCGAATAGGGAAAGGACTTCAGAATCGTCAAGGGCTCTTAAGATTCGCTAATGCAGTCCATTTAGGACTTGACCGGCTTAAAGAGAACCCGAAGTCTGCGCGTGAAGTAATCATTTCAGCTTTCGCCTATCAATTTACTCTCCTTCTTGCTGCCGGATGCGCTGTCGAGGCGCTTGGAATTGATGAGGTAGGGCTAACCGCCTTAATGGCATTTATCCCTGCTGTACTGATAATCCAGGTTCTTCCCTTAGGGATTGGAGGCCTAGGGGTGAGAGAAGGAACTCTTGTCGTTTTCCTTAGTGGAATTGATGTATCAAACGAACAAGCACTAGCCCTTGGGCTTGCCCTTTACGCTTTGACCTTAGTCAACAGTTTTATTGGCTTACCGATGCTTATCTTTGGAGGGCGGAAAGTGCCTAAATCAAATAACATTGAGCCATCAAATCTCTAAAATGCGCGAAGAAAAACGCAGCCAAATACTCACCGTAAAAACAAAAAGGCCAGAATTAAACTGGTTTCGAGAACTGCTACTTATTGGAATTTTCTATGCAATTTATTCCTGGGTTCGTAACCAATTTGGCTCAGCGGCCGTGGAACCTGGAACCGCGTTACGCAACGCACGACATATGATCGATCTCGAGCGTTTCGTCGGACTTTACATTGAAGCTGACATACAGGGATGGTTTTTGGGATGGGACCAATTTCTAAGGTTCTGGAATATCTTTTATGGGACCCTACATTTTGTCGTAACACTTGGGGCTTTGCTCTATCTGTATATTCGGCAGCCAAATGCCTACCCGCGCTGGAGAACCATTGGGTTAACGACTACAGGGCTTGCCTTAATAGGTTTCGCTACCTATCCGTTAATGCCCCCTCGGCTCCTAGGAAATTGCGGAACGTATGGTGCATGCATCGAAAGTAGTCCATTCGTTGACACGGTTGCCGAGCTAGGTGGCTTATGGAGCTTTGACTCTGGAATGATGGAAAACCTTTCAAACCAATACGCCGCTATGCCAAGCCTCCACTTCGCGTGGGCTTTCTGGAGCTACCTAGCTTTAAAACCATTTACAAAGCGCCGAATATCCAGTACGGCTCTCGCCCTCTACCCAGTATGCACTCTTTTCGCTATTGTTGTTACTGCCAACCATTATTGGATTGACGCCGTCGGAGGTGGGCTAATCCTTTTAGCAGGATATTGGATCGGAAGTTCGCTGCAAAAATGGGCTGAATCACAAGCCATAACAAAGTGTCACACGCCACATAGCTAGTTTGATTTTCTCTTAGGGAAATCAATAAAGAACTGCTAACGTAAAAACTTGAAACTAAGAAAGTTATGCTAGAACAAATTACTTGCCCAGCAGATCTCCGGAGGCTCTCATCTTCTGAGTTGAAGAAACTGTCACAAGAAATTCGTTCGTTTATCGTTGACACGGTTGAAACGAACGGCGGACATCTAGGATCAAATCTCGGAGTCGTAGAATTAACAATTGCCCTTCATCGGGCGTTTGATTCGCCGCGTGATATTTTGCTCTGGGATACGGGACATCAAGCATACGTCCATAAAATTCTCACTGGCCGTACCGAAAATTTTAGTTCACTACGCAAGGCCGGTGGGTTATCCGGTTACCCTAGCCGCGCTGAGTCTGATCATGATTGGATAGAGAATAGCCATGCATCGACAGCGCTAAGCTACGCTTTCGGAATAGCAGCTGCTCAATCAAGTAATGTGGGCGAAGGCCGAAGAGTCATTGCAATAGTTGGCGATGGCGCCCTCACTGGCGGGATGGCATTTGAAGGCCTTAACAACATCGGACATGCGGGGAGTAACGTAATTATTGTCCTCAACGACAATGGTAGGTCATACGCTCCTACTATTTCACGCTTGTCAGACAGCCTCAAACGACTTCGAAATAACCCTAGATACCTAGAACAACAGGAAAAACTCGAAAGAAAAGTAAAAAATGTTCTTCCTTTCGGCGAATCAGTTGAAAAAGCTATAGAAGCAGCAAAAGCTGCGGTCAGGGAAATATGGGACCCAACCTCATTGTTCGAAAATCTGGGGCTCCGCTACAACGGCCCTTTCGATGGTCATAACGTTGAGGAATTAGAGCGTGCGTTCCGAAACGCTGCTGATTTTGACGGCCCCACAGTTATCCATGTCTTAACAGAGAAGGGGCGAGGGTATGGACCCGCTGAGAATGACCCAGTAAAGCGACTGCACGATATTGGAAATCCAAAACCAGGAAGCTATACATCTGCATTTACTGAGGTTCTAATCAAAGAAGCGGAAAGCCGGCAAGATATCGTAGCGATCACTGCAGCAATGCCAGATAGTACGGGACTCCTACCGTACTCCGAGCGCTTTCCGGAGCGCTTCTTCGATGTTGGCATAGCTGAACAGCATGCGACTACAGCTGCCGCTGGAATGGCGATGTCTGGCCTTCGACCAGTTGTAGCTATTTATGCCACCTTTCTTAATCGGGCATTTGACCAAATCGCTTTCGACGTAGGGCTTCATGAACTTCCCGTAATTTTCTGCCTTGACCGCGCTGGTATAACCGGCCCAGATGGAGCCTCACATCATGGGCTGCTTGACATGATGTTGATGTCGAAGATCCCAGGTATGACCATCTTCGCTCCTTCCTCATATCAAGAACTGCAGCAAATGTTCCAGGATGCTTTGGAGATCACCGATGGCCCGGTATGCATCCGCTATCCGCGAACTCCTGCCCCAACTGTCCACGAAACAGAAGTTGGTAGAGGTACGAAAGCTCGCAAACTCCAAGATGGAAATGACGCTTGCATTCTTGCAGTCGGCAAGATGCTCGAACCTGCCCAGGAAGCTGCTAATGCTTTAAAGGAATATGGAATAGATTGCGGGGTATGGGACGTCCGCTGTGTTGCTCCACTTGATATTGCTATGCTAGAAGATGCCCATCGTCACCCTGTTGTTATAACTATTGAAGATGGAGTTATTGAAGGTGGCATTGGGGCTAACATCCAAAACAAACTTTCTAGACTAGAAGGGCGAGGCCCTATCGTCCGAACTTTAGGGATTCCTTCTGCCTATGTACCTCAAGGTAATGCCGACGAAATCCTTACAGAATTAGGTCTTGATTCCCAAGGAATCACCAAAGAAGTCCTATCTTTGCGTGAATTTTTTCAGGGCGATAACTGATACTCTCAGTCAAAAAAGGGATTCTCTCCAGCTTCGTGATCTGTGAGATCTACGATTTCGGTAATCTCAGGGATAGCCTCGGCTATCATCACCTCGATCCCCTGACGAAGGGTTGCTGCAGACATAGCGCAGCCTTGACAACCACCACCCATTAAAATGTGGGCTGCGGTCCCTTCCATTTTAACTAGCTCAGCGTAACCGCCATGAGCAGCCAGAGACGGGTTAATGTGCATATCAAGAAGCTGTTGGAGCCTCTCACCTATCGACCCAGTCAGTTCTATGTCCTCCCCGTCAAGCATATTTGGTCGATTAGGATTACGAATAACTAGACCTCCCTGCATAGGATTACTTGGGAGATCAAGGGTGGCCCCATTGAGATTTTCATAGCTTTCTTCAGGTACCAGAACTGTAAGGTCACCGATAGTCGAAATGACATCGTTGTCCGAGGCTTCATCAATGTTCTCGAAGGAGAGATCATATGAGAATTCAGGGCCATTAATCCCAATTATTTGTACGCGTAATCCCAGCTTCTCTGGCTCATCCTCCTCTGACCTGGCCTCTAAAACCTTTTCAACTGCGGCGTCAGTAACTAGTAGCCCTTTTGCAGTATCTTCACTGGTTTCAATTTGGTCAATGGACATATCAAAATAGTATCCAAATTACGGCCAAGGGTTACAGCTCAGAAGGAATTTCACTCAAGATATCTCCTTCTTTGCCAGCGACGATCTACGGTACATAATGTGGTCTCGATAAATTTCGATTTAAATAAACACTTTAAATTGATTCGACGTTTATCACTTGTTGCCCTTCTCATGATCGGGTTTACCTTAAGAGCCTGGAACATAAATTGGGATGAAGGAACACACCAACACCCAGATGAGCGCTATTGGAGCATGGTCACAGAAGATATCTCTTGGCCTGGAAGCGGAAATTACTTTGATTCAGCCAACTCAACTCTCAACCCATACAACCACCGCAGCACTTGGGTTTACGGAACATTTCCTCTCTTCATCACAAAGGGAACAGCTAACTACCTTGAGAAAGACGCACTAATTCCTAACGCATTGGTTAATACTGCAGACAAATTAGGCATTGGATTGAAGGAAACATCAGGTACGAATATCACCTCGAAAGCATTCGATAGTGGCTATAACGCAAATTTAATTGGCCGACTTCTCTCTGCGATCATGGATACAGGCACAATCTTGATCGTATACCTACTTGGTCGAGAACTTTTTAACAGAAAAGTAGGATTTCTATCAGCCTTGCTACAAGCATTTACCACCCTTCATATCCAATACAGCCACTTCTATGGGGCTGAAACATGGGTGACGTTTTTCGCTGCTGTCACGGTACTGCTTTCGGTAAAGCTCTTTAAGACAATCCGTTTAGCAAACGACCAGAGCAAACTATTCAATCGAAGCCTATTACAACTAACTCTCTCAATCGGGGTTGCATTCAGCCTTACTGTAGCTTCTAAATTCAGTGGTCTAGCAGTAGGCATAGTCCCTACAGTCGCAATTTTTTTATCCTTAGTAAACAAAGGAAAATCCAAAGAAGCCCCCAAAGCAGCCAGGGAGGCAGCAAAATTCTTGTGGCTTGCAATTTCGATTTTCGTCGTAGCATTTCTGTGTTTCAGGTTATTTCACCCTTATGCATTTAGCGGTTTTATTACTTTCGATGAAAGGTTTCTTTCAGATATCGGATACCTTCGATCTGTAAATTCCGGTGCCGATGTGCCTTGGGTTATCCAATGGGTAGGAATTACACCGCTATGGTTCCCGCTTAAGTCTATTTTCTGGCATGGTATGGGGCCAGCTCTTGCAATCGCAGTTGTAATCGGCCTTTGGTTTACTGTTTCTGAAATCATTAGAAAACGAAACTATGTGCTGATGATTCCTCTCAGTTTCGTCATAGTGATGATTGGACTTGTCAGTCAACAGTTCAATCCATTAATCCGTTATCTCCTTCCGGTATATCCAATAGCTACAATCTTCGGCGGATTTGGTATCTACCGATTGTGGCACTGGGGAAAAAAGCAGAAGATTGTTTCTGGGAGTAAAGGCACTCTTTATCGACTTAGCCAAGGAGTCTCTGTAATTCTTGTAGCCGGCACGCTCTTTTGGGGATGCGCTTTTGTAAATGGCATCTATAACGATACTCACCCCCGAATATCTGCATCAGAATGGATCAATGAAAACGTAGCCTCAGGCTCGACTGTTACTCATCAAATTTGGGATGATCGGCTACCTCTATC
>PAYW01000016.1 GCA_002715425.1 Actinomycetota bacterium
TAGTCAAGACACAGGTTCCAGCGATACTTGACCTTGTGGGCCTTCAAACGAAGATGAATCGATTCCCACATGAACTTTCCGGAGGTGAGCAACAGCGAGTATCTATAGCTCGTGCTTTTGTGAATAGGCCGTTGATACTTCTAGCAGATGAACCTACAGGGAATCTTGACCCATCTACTTCGGTTGGGATTATGAGATTGCTCGAGAGGATTAATGAGATTGGAACTACTGTAGTTATGGCGACTCATGATCGCGGAATCGTCGACACTATGAGGAGGAGAGTTATTGAGCTAAACAATGGTGAAATAGTCCGTGATCAAGCGCGAGGTGTCTATGAGTAAGAAAGCAGCTATGTAATGAGATTAGATTACATGGCGCGAGAAACACTTCGGAATCTCCGGAGGAATCTAACGCTTACTCTCGCATCAATTCTTACTGTCGCAGTATCGTTGAGCCTTTTGGGGATAGCGCTCCTTCTTCAGCGTGGCGTCTCAAACGCCACTGATAGGTGGCAGGACGGTGTGGAGTTTATTGTTTTTCTTGAACCTGAGATTACGGATAGCCAATTAGGTCTTGTTCAAGAAGAAATTGAACGATCTGCAGCTATTGAAAGCTACAGGTTTGTCAATCAGGAGGAGTCATATAGGGAGTTTAATGAGGATTTTTTCCCAGAGAATCCGGAAATAACTCAGCTCGTTACTCAGGATATAATTCCACCTTCATATCGGATTATTCCAAAACAGTTAAGTGCTGAGGCAATAGAGATTGTTGCATCGGGTTTTGAAACGAAACCTGGAGTAAAAAAAGTTGTTCGGGCTACAGATGAAATTCAGAAAATCGAAAAAGCTACAGATGTAATAAGGTGGATTGTTCTTGGAGCCGGTGCAATTCTTCTAGGGACAGGGCTCTTACTTATTTTGAATACTATTCGAATGGCTATTTTCGCTCGCCGTCGAGAGATCGAGGTAATGAAACTTGTAGGTGCTTCAAATTCTTTTATTCTTGTTCCGTTTATGCTTGAGGGAACTTTCCAAGGGCTTGTAGGTGCAGCTCTAGGGATGGGGTCTGTGTATGGAGCAAATCGGGCATTTGAAGAGTGGTTAGCTAGTGAAAACGTGTTGAATATTTTGCAGAGCTTCGCTGTTGACACAGGCGAAGTATGGGCAATAGGCGGATTGCTTTTTCTAGTTGGGGCAATAGTGGGCTCTGTCGGATCAGCTATAGCTGCGTATCGCTTTCTAGATGTCTAGCTTCCATTAGTTTTCCACCACGATTTGCTAGCTACACGTTTCCCTAAAGATATGCATCTCTATAGGTCTAAACCAAGAAAAAGAGAACGACTTAACAAACAGAAAGCTCTTCCGTACAAGGTAAAAGCAAGATTTGCATGCGTCTATGCTTCAATTAGTCGCTCATCATGAATCAACCCGATAGGGTTTTTATATGCTTCCTGATCCCCCTCAATGCACATTTGCAAGTGATAATGCTTCAGGCGCATCACCAGAAGTCCTCAAAGCTTTATGTGAAGCCAATGAAGGGTACAGCATTGCTTATGGAGACGATAGTTATACAAATGAGCTACGAGTGGCGATGAATACACTTTTCGGACGAGAAGTTTCAACTTTTCTTTCATGGGGCGGAACCGGAGCCAATATCGTAGGTCTTCAGGCCCTAATTAACCCTTGGCAAGGAGTTATTTGCACCGAGTCGTCACATATCAACATCGACGAATGCGGGGCTCCGGAAAGATTTCTGGGGAGTAAATTAATTGACTTACCAAGCTCAAATGCAAAACTGACCATTGACCAGATTCAAAAGCAGTTCGAAGTTCTCGGCGTTGTCCACCATGTACAACCTGGTGCTGTTTCAATAACGCAATCAACAGAATACGGCACTGTTTACACGGTAGAAGAACTGAAAGGTATTACTGAGGTAGCTCATGAGGCTGGTCTTCGTGTCCATATGGATGGAGCAAGAATTGCGAACGCTGCGGTGTCTCTAGGCTGTGATATTGCGAAATTCACTGCAGATATAGGTATAGACATCTTGAGCTTTGGAGGGACAAAAAATGGGATGGTATATGGGGAGGCAATTATTGTTTTTGACCCTGAATTATCAGAAGCTGTTGAGTATCTTCAAAAGCAGTCAGCTCAGCTTCCATCGAAGATGCGTTTTATAGCAGCGCAGTTTCTTGCGATGCTTCAAAATGACCGATGGCTCGACTACGCCCGGCATGCAAACAATATGGCAGCTCTCCTTGCAGAAAAAGTCTCCGCAATCTCCGGTGTGACAATTACACAGCCGACGCAAGCTAATGCTGTATTCGCAACTTTACCTAAAGAAGTCATATCTGAACTCCAGGAATGGTCACCCTTCTACACATGGGAAGGTGAGAATGAGGTTAGGTGGATGACAAGTTTTTCAACACAAGCAGCCGATGTTGAAACATTTGCCCTAGGCATAAAGGCTGCGTTAGGGGAGTAGGGTATGGATCTACAGTCTCTAAATAGCGCTTTAACTACTTTTGGTACTCGGTTCTTTACAGTAGCCAATGCTAATCCTGAAGCTGAAATTTCAGCTCGTCCTGGCTGGAGCATGAAAGGGCTAGTAGGCCATGTCGGAAATGTGTATGCCACAGTTGAAGGTATTATTTCTGCCGATTCGATCGAACGCCCCTCGGACCTTTTTAATAGCACTCCAGAGGGAGATGTATTTAATTGGGCTAAAAATAATTTTCATAATCTTCAAGAGGTTCTTGAAACGCGTGAACCAAGTCGCCCTATATGGACTTGGGGTCAAGAGAAGAATGTTGGCTTCTATATCCGAAGGATGGCTCACGAGTCTCTTGTGCATATGTGGGATGCTGAAACGGTAGGAAATGAGCACATATCCGTAGATGGGGATATTGCCTGCGATGGAGTTGATGAATTCATTGACGTCTTCTTACAATTAGCGGCGTCGAGGAAGGAATTCAATTATCCAGATGGTTCTCTTCATCTTCATAGAACCGATGGAGAGGGTGAATGGCTACTTGAGGTCGCAGACAATGAACTTATAGTAAAGCGGGTGCATGAGAAAGGTGACGTGGCAGTAAGAGGAAATGCGCTAAGCCTTCTTTTATATCTTTGGGGGAGGCAACCAGAGGATATAGAAATTTTCGGAGATCCTGAGTTAGCGAGGTCGTGGGGTTCGATAGCGCCCTAAATCTTTATTCGGGTGGGTATGTTCTCAAATCACCTTGCCATTGGTTATGATGCACGACATTTTCGAATGGCTCTCGATTTAACGGGCCAAAGTTCTTATCCGGCCAACCCATCGGAATCATGCAACCGATAAAAACATCATCAGGCAATGAAAGCGTTTCTCGGATAGTGGGCTCAGCTGCCCCTTGAAAAGTCGTAAAAACGGTCCCGAGACCTAAAGCTCTAGATGCAAGTATTAAATTCTGGGCCGCAGGGTAGATGGAAGACCAAATAAATGATTCGCGAGGTGCCTGTGCTGGGTATATCTTTTTGCCGCAAATGAATATGAGAACAGGGCAGCTTTTTAAAGTTGCGACGAGATGCTCCGTGCCATCAAGCATGAGCCGGTGAGTTTTATCGGGTCGTTCCATTGCCGCGACTCTACTGGCCATGGCTGTTTCAATTGCATCGCCAATTTTAATCTTCTTCTCTTCATCCGACACTAGGAGAAAATCACGCCCTTGAGAATTTCCGGGACTTGGGGCCCATGTTGCAGCGGTTATCACCTTTTTGATCAAGTCCGGTTCTACCGGATCTGATTTCAAATATCTCATAGCCCGACATGTGCTCATCGCATCAAACAAATCCATAATCTTCACTCCATATCTTCATTGCTTGAATATCTTAAACGATATTTCTAGTTGCTTATGCTGAAGGGCTGTTTGTAATTAGATAAAACCTGTGAAAGACTTTTGATAGCCTGATCGACAGGGGTTCACATGTCTGAATTTTTCGAAAGCTCAGAGTCAGAAAATATTTTTGTATCGCATACTCGGGGTCTCCGGCAACGTAATGCCGTTATTGGTATTCTCATAGCAATTATCGCTGTCCTTGTCGCAATACTGTTCGTCAAAGGGTGCGATGACGATGACAGCCCTTCATCGATTCCGGTGGTAGTTGAAGAGAGCGGAACTGAAGGATCAGAATCGGAAGGGTCTGAGGATACTCCACCAGAAGCAGCGGCTGAAGAAGAAGACGACAATACTGATGAAGAAGAGGCAGTGGTGGAGCCCACGCCTCTTCCAGATGATCCAGAGTCACAGATTCTACTTGGCGACTATGCATGGCTTGATCCATCGAGAAGCGAAGCCACGATTGCGTTGCAGGAGCTTTTAGACATTGAAGCCGATGGCTGGTACGGAATGGGAACTCGAGAGGCGCACCTTGCTGCGTTAGAAGAAAGGGGCCTTCCAATAAGTTATGCTGCGATCTGTGATCTTACTGTCGGGGAAGACTTGTGCGGAGTTTCACCCGATACGGCATATGAAGAAACGCTCGCCACTTTAATATCCGGTCTTGGAAGTCCAGATAATGAGACTGAATGGTACGAAGCCTGCTATGCAGAATATAAAGATGTCTCCTGGGGTGCTGTCTATGCCCGCTTTGTTAAAATAGAGGCTGATGAAGATGGGCAATCCGATTCAATTCCGCCACAATACGAAGGCTGGGTCATCAGCAACCAATACGATTCTGGCGCACAAGAGTGGGAAAAAGCATTTCCTGCCGAAGTGACCTTTACAGAAAGCAACTTACTAGATTGGGGTGGGGATGTTTCGACCGCCCCCGAATTGACCGAAACAGTAATACCTTCAGGATCGTACTTAGCTCCTTCTCAAGAGGAGTTTGAAGGGCTGGTTGGGCATCAGATGGTTCAGGACCGGATGTGGGGTTTCTTTACCCTAATAACTGATCAATACAAGATAGTAAATAGTGGTACGGGAAACTGGGACTACCTCACTAGTACCAGTATGTTGGCCTGCGAATAGTAGTGAATTTGCTCACCTCGTTAAGAGAGGTTTTTGAATCCGCCATGGTCTAAGGCTGCTGTTACATGCCGATTGGCCATCATGGTTATCAGCTCAACACCGCGCTCATTACTGAGGTCTAAAGTGCCCCCAGCGAAAATGGATGTAGCGAGTCCTCCAAGAAGATGGGCAAATCCATAATCTTCCCATGCGCTTTCAATTGAATAATCCTCAACCCCATTATCTGTGAGGCGGGCTTGATAGGCGGCTACAAGTTCTCTCTCATGTGCGCGTCTGAGATCCGTATCCATTGACCCTCCGAGAAGGTAAGCGAGATCATACGCTCCAGGCCCTCTGCCTATTCCCTGCCAATCTATAACCACAACCTGGTCTCTTTTGATATCACCGAAAAGCATATTCTCAACCCGATAATCTTGATGGGCGAGCGTCCACGGAGCTCGTTCTGCCAGTTGCTTGTTGAGCGACAAGTACGATCGACTGAATTGTTCAGTCAACTCTGCTCCTCCTTCAGGGAGAGTAGAAGCGAACGCTTCAGCGAAGACCGGATAGATCTGTGGCAGTACTTGATCAACGTACTCTATGCGCGGCCCTACCATTGAAGGAATCCACTCCAACTCTTCGGTTTTTACCTTTCCCCACCACACGGCATGAATATTTGCAAGAACCTTCACTGCTGCTAGGGCCTGTTCAAAGGACATCCCAGCACTTTGATCCACCATGGTCAGATCAGAAAGGTCCTCCATAACTATGACAAAGTCAGCTGTCCCTGACTGGATTTTGGAAAAGTATATTTTCGGCAAGCCAGTACCTGTCTTCTCGCCTAAATCAGCGTAGAACCGGACTTCTGCTTCGAACATTCCTAGTGCTACACCTTGCTCGCGGTTCTCTTCGAACGTGGATGGTAGCTTGACGACAACTGAACCGGGTTTTCCATCGGTGTTGCTTTTGTGGGTTAGCTTAACTCGGTGGATATCTCCCATTAGGCCGATTCCTTCTCCTATTCTTTCTGAAGAAATTGCTGTAATGTCAGAAGACATAACAGCGCTTAGCCATTCAGAAGTTACTTCGTCAAAATTTTTAGGGATGATTGGTGACATAGAAGCTCTCCGTGATCGCTAATTGTTGCTTTTTGCTACGGGTGAAAATGTTGCAGGTAAATGCTTCACACCATGAATGAAGCTCGCTGCAAGAACATCAGGTTCACCTGATGCTTGAATATCGGGAAGCCTGTTAAAAAGCTCTCGAAACATCACAGTTATTTCTCGGCGTGCAAGGTGGGCACCAAGGCAGAAATGGGGCCCCGGCCCACCGAAACCTACATGGTTATTTGGTTGTCGAAGGACGTCGAATCGATAGGGGTCTTCGAAAACATCTTCATCGCGGTTCGCAGATAAGTAGAACATGCACACCTTGTCGCCTTCCTTGATTTCTTGTTCGCCAAGTATGGTGTCAGTCGTAGCTGTTCTTCTCATATATGTAACAGGACTCGCTAAGCGCACAATCTCTTCAACTGCGGTAGGAGCGACTTTCTCAAAATCATTTACCCAGATCTGTCTCTGGTCGGGGTTATCAGTGAGGTACTTCAAACCCCATCCAATAGCGTTTCGGGTGGTTTCATTGCCGGCGACAACGAGGAGGATGAAGAAACTCGCTAGGTCTGCCGACGTGAGTTTATCGTCTTCGAGTTCAGCATTAACAAGTGCGGTCGTGAGATCATTACTATTCATGCCTCGTTTGGATTCAGCGACTTCCTCCATGATCCCTTGAAGAGTTAATCCGGCGTTAAAGATCGCCGATAAGATATCTCCGTCTGCCGGAACATACTCCGGATCACCCGCGCCAAGAATGACGTTTGAGCAATCAAAAACCTCTTGGTAGTGGGATTTTGAAACGCCCATTAGGTCGCAAACGATTTTGAGCGGAAGGGCTGCAGCGACATCAACCACAAAGTCAATCTCGCCTTGCTCGCAGACGTTATTAACTATGTCTGCAGCTACCTGCTGAACAGAATCCTCAAGTTTCTGGAGCATTCGTGGAGTGAACCCCGCAGAAACTATTCTTCTCAGGCGAGCGTGTCGAGGGTCGTCCATTGCGATCATCGACTGGAAGTACTCATTGAATTCAGGGGGGCTATCGAGGATGGTTATTCCCTGGGCGGAACTAAAAATCTGAGGATTTCTCGATACTTCTAGGATTTCTGCATGGCGAGACAGAATCCAAGTTCCTGCTCCTTGAGGGATTGGGGATTCAGGAGGCATTATAGGTTCTTGGACAAAGGTGACAGGTGCGTTCGATCTATACCAGGCCAGATCCTTTTCGATTTCATTTTGATCTCGAATCCAGAAGTCGCTGTAGATTATGTTTGGTGATGGTGCTTCAGTTGTTGCCACGCATCGATTGTAAACTTTTCGTGTTCAATAGGCAATTGCGCCTGATGGCGGAGTTTCTCCTTTGACATGGTGGAGCTGGGGGGAATCGAACCCCCGTCCGCTTCGGATTCACCGCTCGTGATACGACCATTCCCGATTCGTGGCTTTGCGGTCACCACACTGTCGGGTCAGAGTGGATCTTATCGACCCACACCGCCGGTACTTTCTCCGGAGTCAGCGGTCTTTCTCGCCGTCAGCGGTCTTTCCCTGCTGTCCACCACTACTTCTGTTGCCAGGCTGTAGTGGTCAGGCCCCGGGAATCATTGCTGGTCCCTGTGACTCTCTGACGTCTGAAAAATCAGGCGGCGAGAGCGACACGTTCATTGCCGTGTCTTAGAAGCCCCGTTTTAGGAGTCTGAGCAACTCCGGTCGCACGATACGACGAAAAAACCGCTACGTCGAAACCGATCAGCCCCTTGTCAAAGAACATTACTGAAACTATGTCTGCACTAGTGCGGATAGCTTCAGTGCTTAATCGTATCGGATTGTATGAGTAACTCCCATCTATGCTAGAAAGGCAGATGTGGCAGAAGAGTCTACTAGTGAGTTTGATGTTGTAGTTCTTGGAACCGGAGCGGCTGGATTAACTGCCGCTCTCGCTGCTTCAGATAGTGGGGCGTCGGTCGGAATCTTCGAGAAATCAGCTTTCCTTGGAGGTACTACAGCGATGAGTGGTGGGGTCATTTGGATGCCTAACAACCATCACCAACAGGAATATGAGATTGAAGACTCAAGAGAAATTGCACTGAGCTATCTGGAGTCGCTTTCTCTTGGGCAAATAGATTCAGATATGGCCGCTACCTTTGTTGATAGTGGGCCGGAGATGTTGGAATGGGTTGAAGATAACACCCCTTGCTCATTTCACATAGTTGAGGGTTATTCTGATTATCACCCCGAGCACTCTGGTGGACTGCCTAGTGGAGGGAGGTCGCTAGATAATGCTTTATTCTCTCTCTTAGAACTTGGGGAATGGGCCAAAAAAGTAAGAAATGATGGGATGAGAAGGCCTGTAATGATTACAGAAACACCACTAGGTGGTGCAACTGTTCTTCCTTCACGCGAAGTCATCACTGCTCGAACTGAACGGAATGAAAGTGGGATGGGCCTAGCACTCGTGGCTGCTCTTCTTAAAGGAGTTTTGGATCGAGGCATAGAACCACAGACTGAGTCGCGTGCTCTTCGACTCTTAAAGAATGAAACCGGAGTCTGTGGTGTTTTAATCAAATCTGGAGATTCTGAAAAAGAGGTTATAGCTAGGAAAGGCGTCATCATCGCTACTGGGGGTTTTGAATGGAACCCTGAACTTGTCAGGACGTTTCTTCGGGGACCCATGACCGCACCAGTAGGAAATCCTGAAAATACTGGTGATGGGCTAGAGATGGCTATGGAAGCGGGTGCTCGACTTGGAAATATGCGAAACGCTTGGTGGGTCCCTGTTGTAAGAATCCCAGGGGAAAATCTTTTCGGGCATCCATCATCTAGGTTGATTATCACCGAGCGAACGCGCCCGCATTCTCTCATGGTGAACCGGTATGGAGTTAGGTTTACCAATGAAGCAGGAAACTATAATGCTATGGGCGGTGCGCTCCACAGCTTTGATCCTCAAAAGTTTGAATATCAAAACATTCCCTGCTGGCTTATCTTCGACCACCACTACAAGCTCCGCTATGACATTGCTGGAAGCATGCCAGGAGAACACATTCCTGATTGGATGTATACCTCCGAGACCATACAGGGACTGGCGGAAGTTATCGACGTTCCTCCGGAATCTCTCGATAGTACTGTGAAAAGGTTTAATGAATATGCGTCTATGGGAGAGGACCCTGATTTCCACCGAGGGGTAAGCGCATACGACACTTTTAACGGTGATCAAAGCATCTCTGGAATTGAAGCAACACTCCAGCCTTTAGACACTCCGCCGTTTTATGCGATCAAGATAGAAAGCGGTTCCCTTGGAACCAATGGAGGCCCCAAAACCGATATTTCTTGTCGGGTGCTTTCGATTAACGGAGGGGTGATATCAGGTTTATTTGCCGCTGGGAACGCAATGGCGGCCCCAACTGGGATGGTTTATGGTGGCGCAGGCGGAACAATTGGGCCGGCTATGACGTTCGGGTATATCGCTGGAAGAGCTGCGGCATCACGATAATTCGCGGCCAGATTGCTTAATTGCTCGAGCTGCTTCGCGTTCAGCTTCTCTTTGAGCAATCGTTCGCCGTTTGTCAACTAGGTTCTTCCTTCGAGCCAAACCAAGCTCTACCTTTGCCCGGCCATTTCTAAAGTAAACTGCTAGCGGGATCAAGGTAAGTCCTTTTTGATCAATTTGTGACTGGAGCTTCCTGATTTCTTTTTTGTGTAAAAGCAGTTTTTTCGGACGGTCGGGTTCGTGAGAGAACGCGGAACCCGAGTGCTGGTATTTGCTGATATGAAATGAATTAAGCCATATCTCACCATCGTGGATCCGAGCGTAAGCTTCAGCGATTTGTGACTTAGCGCTTCTTAAAGATTTAACTTCACTGCCTTGAAGAACAAGCCCAGCTTCGATCGTATCGATAATCTCGAATTCTCGCCTTGCTTGTCTATTGGTCGCTACGACTATTTTACCGCTTGATCCCATAATCAACGAGGCTACAGCGCCAGCTAGGAATCGAGGAGCTCTATGAAAATTTCCTTCGATATCGTCAAAGTGGAGAACCGTGAACTTCGCTATTATTAAATCCATGTTTTCAATCACATCTGAGGTTCGCGACAAAATGATCGACCATGCCAAAGGGGAAGTCCCAAACGAAGCGTGTGGCCTATTTGCCGGACCAAAGGGCACAGCTACCGTAGAAACTTTTTTCCCTATGCACAACGCAGCCGAATCTCACCTTATTTACCAGCTTGATCCAAAAGAATTTATCGAAGTCGAACAGACAGCAGATCGGCTAGGAATACAAATACTTGGAGTCATGCATAGTCACACTGTTTCGAAAGCGTACCCATCGGAAACGGATGTTCGCGACGCTAACCAATTTGACCCATTCGGCCTTTGGTATTACATCATTGTGTCGTTGAAGGATAAGGATCCTGTCATTCGAGCTTTCCGAATTCATGAAACAAACATTAACGAAGTAGAAATCGAAATTACCTAATACAAGATTTCCATTGAAAACTGAAGAAGGGGAGTGAACTCCTCACAATAACGTAATACTGAACTATGGCACCTTACGCATCGATTGTTGATCTGATAGGCAATACTCCGATAATTGAAGTTTCTGAACTTAGTCCAAATCCCGATGTTAAGATCTATGCGAAGCTTGAAGGCCAGAATCCAGCTGGTTCGGTAAAAGATCGAATAGCAAAAGCTATGATCCTTTCAGCGGAGAGAGAAGGAAAGCTTACTTCGGGGAGTGTCATACTTGAGCCATCGTCAGGGAATACGGGGATTGCTTTAGCTATGATTTCTTCAATAAGGGGCTATCACCTGAAAATCGTTCTTCCAGATAATGTTTCAATTGAACGACGTCAATTGTTAGAAGTCTGGGGGGCAGAAATCATTTCCAGCCCTGGTAGCGAAGGGTCAAATGGTGCCGTCCGTCGAGCTCAGCAACTCGCAGAAGAGAACCCAGACTGGGTTTTTCTCTACCAATATGGGAATGAAGCGAACCCTGAGATTCATTACACGACCACTGGACCCGAGATCCTTCAAGATGTCCCCGATATCTCCCATTTCGTAGCGGGCTTAGGTACGTCTGGAACGTTGATGGGGGTCGGCCGCTTCCTTAAGGAACAGAATTCAAACATCCAGATACTTGCTGTGGAGCCGCCTGCGGGAGAGAATGTAGAAGGCTTAAGAAGCTTGGAGGATGGCTTTATCCCTCCAGTTTTTGAAAACTGGAATGGTATGGACCTTCTAGACGGGAAGAGAATTATTAGGCCGATCGAGTCTCTCGAATGTGCAAGAAGGCTTGCCCAAACGAGTGGTATTTTTGCAGGGATATCATCTGGTGCCGCTCTTGCAGGCGCTTTACGAGTAGCCGAACAGATAGAGCAAGGGAGCATTGTGTTTATAGTTTGTGACGGTGGCTGGAAGTATCTCTCAACGGAAGCTTGGACCAAGCCGCTGGATGAAGTTGCAGAGTCAATTAACCGCATTATCTACTTCTAATGGCGAAAGGAAGGATTATCATTGGAAATTTCCTTCGTTCTGCCTCTACGATGAGAGACTGTGTCTAACGAAAAGCCGATCGGCATATTTGATTCGGGCTTCGGTGGGTTAACTGTCGCAAGAGCAGTCATAGACCTCCTTCCCGCAGAGGATGTCGTCTACTTTGGGGATACTGCGAGATATCCCTATGGGCCTAAGCCTCTTGACGAAGTTCGAGAATTCTCTTTTCAGATAGTGGAATATCTTATTAATGAGCATGATGTGAAGCTTTTGGTAGTTGCGTGTAATACCGCTGCTGCTGCTGCACTAGATGAGCTTTCTTCAGAGATATCGGTACCAATAATTGGAGTAATTACTCCAGGAACACAGGCGGCAATTGATGTGTCACGAACAGGCCGGATTGGGGTAATAGGTACTGTAGGTACTATTAAAAGTGGGGCTTATACGCGAGCATTCAGCACTTTGTCTGATGAGGAGATACAACCTTTGACGCTTGCATGCCCAGGATTCGTTGAATTTGTAGAGAAGGGAGAATCTTCGGGGGAGCAGTTACAAGTCCTAGCTGAACGTCTTCTAGCTCCTATCGTTTCTGCAAATGTAGATACACTTCTTCTGGGCTGCACACACTATCCTTACTTAGCTCGAGTAATCGGACAGGTGGTAGGAAGTGACGTCGTATTGGTCTCATCTGCAGATGAGACAGCTTTTGAAGTTTCTCGGCATTTAACTGAGATGGATCTGCTTGTTGAAGGTGAAAAAGAGGGGAAACGTGTGTTTATCTCTTCAGGGGATGTATCTTGGTTCGCAGAGGTTGGTGAAAGATTATTTGGTCCTGAGCTAGCTTCCGCACAAGCACACGAATGGAACCCTTCGACGTGAATGTTATCCCCCCAGAAATTACTGTACTTGGCTGCAGCGGATCATACGCGAGAAAAGGCGGAGCATGCACGGGCTTTCTTGTTCAGAGCCCAGAAGCGAATGTATGGCTAGATGCGGGGCCAGGTACCCTAGGAAATCTTCAGAAACATATCGATATCGATCAGTTGACTGCAGTTGTTCTAACTCACGAACACGCTGACCATTGGCTTGAATTGCCCGTTTTGTATAACGCTATTCGTCATTATGTTATGTGTAAGCAAATTCCCGTGTATGGGACTGTAGGAACTTTGGAACTAGCGAAGCAGATATGTCCGGCGTTAGAGGAAGCTTTTGTTTGGAAAGTGATAGCGGATAAGTCCAGTCAAACAATTAGGGATCAGCACTGGACTTGGTCGCAGACAGATCATTATGTGGAGACGATGGCCAGCAGGGTAGATATTGGAGAATCAAGCTTGGTATTTACAGCCGACACCGGGCCGAATTGGGACGTTAAGGAATTGGGGGACAGTGTTTCATTGGCGATTTCGGAGTCGACATTTCTGTCGAATAAGGAACATGAGGGCATCCTTCATCTCTCAGCTAGGCAGGCGGGAGAGTTGGGAAAAAAAATTAGTGCTGATCATTTAGTTCTCTCGCACTTAGCCCCAGGTGAAGATAGGGCTCAGCACAAAATTGAAGCCAGTGAAGTTTTTAATGGACCTATTACAGTTGCTACAGCTGGCGACAAGTACAGTTTCTAGGAGGTGGAATGGGAGTTAATGTGAGTAGGCCAGATGATCGTGAACCTGATGAGCTTCGGCCAATAACTTTTGTTCGCGATTTCACTTCGATGGCGGATGGGTCAGTCCTTGCTACCTTTGGTAATACAACGGTTTTATGCACAGCGTCAGTTGATGACGATGTGCCTCGATGGATGAAAGGATCCGGTACTGGGTGGGTTACGGCCGAGTACTCGATGCTTCCGGGTTCATCCCCTGAACGCGTCCGGCGAGAAACTCGCGGACCTAAAGGTCGCACCCAAGAGATACAAAGACTTATTGGTAGGTCGCTAAGAGCAGTGTGCGATATGAAAAAACTCGGTGAAAGGCAAGTAGTCGTTGATTGTGATGTTCTGCAAGCAGATGGCGGAACACGCGTAGCGTCAATATGTGGAGGTTACCTAGCGCTTCACGATGCCCTATCTAGGCTGATCATTAGAGGAGATCTAGTGGATCACCCTATTTCTGAAGCTTGCGCCGCCGTATCAGTTGGAATTATTCATGGGCAGCCAAGATTGGACCTTCCATATAGTGAGGATTCAATCGCGGATACAGATATGAACGTGGTTATGACAGAATCAGGAGGGTTTATTGAAATTCAGGGAACCGCTGAGCAAGCTTCCTTCAATCGAAATGAGCTCGATATTTTGCTATCACTAGCTGAGAAGGGAATTGGGCAGATTATTGATCTGCAAAACGAACTAACTGGGAAACAACCGACTATCTAAATCATGGATCTTGTTTGCGCCTCCGCTAATTCACATAAGTACAGCGAGATGGTTCAAATTCTTTCCGGTGTGGTCAACCTTATTCCTCGTCCATCAGAGATTCCTGACGTGATAGAGGATGCTGACACTCTTGAGGGTAATGCGAGACTCAAAGCGAGAGCAGTTCAATCGGCGACAGGGTGTGCAGCGGTAGCGGATGATACAGGTCTTGAAGTCGATGCCCTCGGGGGAGCTCCAGGAATTTTCTCCGCCCGATACGCAGGTGAAAATGCGACGTATAAAGACAATGTTTCCAAATTATTAGAAGAATTGTCGGAAGTCGCTGGAGAAAGGAGAAGCGCAAGGTTTCGAACGATTGCCCTAATCGCATGGGAAGATGGGGAGGAAACTATTGCTGAAGGCATAGTTGAAGGGGTTATCGCTCAGAATCCATCTGGTGTAGGGGGCTTTGGCTATGACTCGGTATTTATTCCTACTTCTGGAGAAGGGAAAACATTCGCCGAAATGAGTGACGAAGAAAAAAATGCTATAAGTCATAGAGGGGCAGCTTTCCGGACGCTCAAAGAGTTGCTTCAGTAGCGCATAGGATGACTGGTTAGTCGCTCCTAAGTGCTCGGCTTGCACCTGCCATGAGCATTGCGCCTATTAATGTGGAGCAAAATGCCAGTACCCAAGCTAGTTCGAACCCCGAGTTATCAACAACAATTCCAAAGCCAAGCGGTGCGACCATAGCTCCAACGCGAATACTGGTTTGTAGTGTTGCTGTTGCAGCACCAGGGTCATCTGGGTGTTGTTCTATGACGCCAAGAAGAAGTAAGCCAGGCCATGCCCAACCGATACCGAAAGAAATCAGTGATCCAAGGAGGATACTTGCCTTGGTTCCTATCGCTAAAAGAACAAATGCTGCTGACCCGAAAGTAAGTAGCATGGAAACTGCCTTGAATCTATCGAATTCAAACCTGTCAGCAAGGAATCCCCAGCTTAGGCGCGCCACGATCATAATTAGCCCTCCTATTCCAAGGATCAACCCAGCTGAGCTTTCGCTGTAGCCGGCTTCTTCCGCAGCTGTAGTAAGAAATCCAGCCATTGTTACAACAGCTGCAGCCGAAAAAGCGCCTGCAATCGATGCGACTCGTAGGTGGCGATAGCGCCACATATCACGCCTAGAAGGGAAAGTCCCAGATTTAGTGACAGCTATCTTAGGTATTAACAGCCATGCTGGGAAAGCAAGCGCAGCGAGTATAAGGAATGTTCCTTCCCACCCTACCGAAGAGCCAAGAACTGGAACTGCTAGCCCTGCAAGAGCAGTAGAGAATGGGACTGCTGACTGTTTAGTAGCCATGGCAATCCCCTGGCGAGGCTGCTCTATTCCATTAGAGATCAAAGTGTTAGTGGCAGGCTGAATTAGTCCCTCACCAACTCGGTTTAAGCCGATGCATAACAGAAGTACAATATAGGTCTGTGCGACAGTGCCTACTAGAAGGGAAGAAATAGCAGCTATAGAAATACCAGCTCTAATAATCAGCTGCGGACCTCTGCGATCAGCTATCCCTCCACCCGTTTGCATAATAACGCTGGAGATTAAGTACCCAAAAGTAAGTAGCGCTCCTAGTTCTGTATCGCCAAAATTTAAGTCTTCCTTTATTTGCGGCGCAAACGAACCAACTAAGAATCCAGGCAGTGCCACGATTGTGATTGCTGCTGCTGCCGCACTGGTTGGACGCCAGAATGGATGACGAGTTGAATTACTGTTATTAGCCACCCTACGAACCTACTTGTCTATGGGCGTTACAGCGAAGTCATTGACTATTAATAGTCATTATGACTATTAATAGTGGTATATTTATCGTTATTAACTGCTGGTACTCATCATGGAGAAGTTACCTTTGCCAACCTCTACTGCATTCCTAACTGACCACTATGAATTGACAATGTTAGACGCCCTCGTTCAATCAGGGAACGTTGACAATAGATCTGTCTTTGAAGTCTTTGTTCGAGAGCTACCTTTAGGTGTCCCTTTCGGGGTCTTTGCTGGGAGTGGTACACTCGCAGAGAGTATTAAGAAATTCTCGTTCACCGACGGTCAGTTAAATTTTCTAAGCTCGAAAAATCTTGTATCTGACGATACTGTCAGATGGCTTTCGAAATATAACTTCAGTGGAGATATCCTTACTTATCGCGAAGGGGAACTGTATTTTCCCAATAGTCCTGTCATGACCATTGAGGGTGGACTCGGTGAAGTACTAGTACTAGAGACTTTGATCCTTTCGATCCTTAACCATGCGTCATCTGTTGCTACAGCTGCAGCTCGTATCGCCGAGGCGGCAAATGGAAAATTAGTAATGGAAGCAGGCTCAAGGCGCATTCATCCGGAATCAGCCGTACATGCCGCGAGAGCGGCGTATCTTGGCGGCATTGATGCTACTTCGAACCTTGAAGCTGGTCTTCGATGGGGGATACCTACCATCGGAACAGCGTCTCATGCTTTCACACTTTCCTACTCGTCTGAATCTGAGGCATTTAATGCTCAGGAGGAGTTCATGGGTTCTAATTCAATTTTTCTTGTAGATACCTATGACATAGCCCAAGGTATTCAAAACGCCGTAGAAGCAACAGGTGGGAAACTAAAAGGAATTCGTCTTGATTCGGGAGATTTGGAAACTGAGGCTTCGTTAGCTCGAGGCTTGCTAGATGAACTTGGAGCAAACGAAGCACAAATTATGGTTTCAGGTGACCTTGATGAATATCGAATCCAAGAGCTTTGTGCTGCACCGATAGATGCTTTTGAATCAGGGCATAGACTTGTTACTGGATCAGGAGCACCTTCAGCGGGATTCGTATACAAGCTTGTAGAGATTGAAGATAATCTCAAAGCCAAAGGGCAAATGAGAGCTGTAGCGAAAACTTCAAAAGGGAAAGAATCAGTTGGTGGAAAGAAACATGCGAAACGCCTGCTTTCAAATGAAGCTATTGCTATGGAGGAGATCCTTATTTCAGGCCCGGGCGCATTCGATGTCCCACTGAAAAAAAATGAAAGACACTTACAGGCTCCACTTTGTATTCGTGGAAACTTTGTAGATGACTGGGAGCTGGATAGGGCGCGGGAGCACCTTCAAATAACCATAGAAGAGGTCCCTAAAGAGATTCGTCTTCGGAAAGATGGACCGCCCGCGATCCCTACCAAAAATCTAAATGCAAATGAGGTCTCATGGGTATAAAAACAGCGCTGCTAATTGTCGATGTTCAACCAACGTTCTGTGAAGAGGGTTCTTTACCGGTTAGTGGAGGTAATCTCATTGCTAAAAAAATAGGTCATCTGCTTGGTGAATCTCATGAGTATGAGATGGTCGTGACTACACAAGATTGGCATATTGATCCAGGGGACCATTTCGGTGTTCAGCCAGACTTTGCAAATACTTGGCCTCGTCATGGTGTAGCTGGAACGCCTGAAGCGGAACTTCATCCTTCGCTCACTCCTGTACTGGATAAAATTAACGTCCAGGTAAAGAAAGGGCAATACGCCGCAGCGTACTCAGGCTTTGAAGGAACGGATCAACATGGAACGTTTCTTCATGAAATTCTTTCTAAAGCAGGTATTCAACGAATTGAAACTGTTGGCTTGGCATTCGATTACTGCGTTAAGGAAACAGCACTGGATGGAGTCAAATTAGGATATGAAGTTTTAGTTCTGAAGGCATTTACAGCTCCAGTTTCACTAGAAACAGCAGAGGCTGCCAAGGACGAACTTGAGCTAGCGGGTGTCAAGATCAATCAGGACTTTTCTAGAGTGGATTCGTAATGACTAGCTCCGATGCAGATATAGACTTTGTTAAAAGTTACGATCCAAGTCGTTTCCCTCCAAATGCCGTCACAGCCGACGTTGTATTGCTAACAATCAGATCAGGGAGGCTTGCTGTTCTTCTCGTGGAGCGGGATAAACCCCCACAGCAGGGAAGTTGGGTTCTTCCAAGTGGGCACCTTGATCCACATGAATCAATTACTGAAACGGCTTTAAGAGAATTATCAGAAAAAACCGGGCTTTCTGCTGAGCCCGCCCACCTTGAGCAATTACATACATACTCAACCCCTGGGAGAGACGCTAGAGACCAGAAAATGAGAGTGACATCAGTAGCTTATTTAGCTTTTATGCCTGACCCGGGTACACCTCGCGCAGGCGCTGGTGCTCGCTCTGCTCGCTTCTGGGCTGTTGATGATCTTCCTGAGTTCAATTCGTCGGCAGAGAGTAGTGAGGGCCCTGTGCTTGCGTTTGATCATTCTGAGATGCTTGCTGATGGCCTAGAAAGGGCGGCAGCAAAACTAGAATATACAACGCTTGCAACCGCTTTTGTAGATGAACAGTTTACGATCTCTGATCTAAGGCATGTCTATGAAGCGGTGTGGCGGAGCCAAATCGACCCAGCTAATTTCTCAAGAAAGGTAAAGGCAACCCCTGGTTTTATTAAACCTACAGGAGGGAAACGAGCCACTGGTCGGGCTCCTGCTGGTTTATTTGTTAAAGGATTCGCTGAGATAATCTCACCTCCATTTTTTCGCCCGTCTATGCAGCAGGACGGAAGTGAATGAGCTATTTCATTTCATAAAACGTAGTACGCAGGAAAACGGCAGATACCCTAATCCATGCTGCGCCGGTGGCGGAATTGGCAGACGCGCAGGGTTTAGGTCCCTGTGTCCATTAGGATGTGTGGGTTCAAGTCCCACCCGGCGCAC